>NZ_JBZQEK010000199.1:0-1920 GCF_058719085.1 Candidatus Benthicola sp. | reverse complement strand
GGCCTGGCCGTCGGTATGGGAACGGTGGCCGCCTTCCTCGTGCGGCACCCCGCGAAGCTCTTCTGGCGCAACCGCCACCGCCTCGATCTCTCTCCGCGCTTCCGCATGGCGCGTCGTTTCGCCCTCCTCTACTCGGCCGTCGCGCTTCTGGCCTTCGCGCTGGCGGCGCAGGTGGCCGGCTGGGAGGTTCTGGCCCCGTTCGTCCTGCTGAGTCCGCTGCTTGCCGCGTACGGGGCGTACGACATGAGGAATCGGGCCCGCCGGCTGCTACCGGAGCTCGCGGCTCCCATGGGTCTCGCGGCGTCCGCTCCCTCGATCGCACTGGCCGGAGGGTGGGGGTGGATCGAGGCATGGGCGCTGTGGGCCCTTCTCGTAGCCCGGGCCGTCCCCTCGATTCTCTACGTCCGGGCGCGACTGCGGCTCGAGCGGGGAGAGGTGATCGACCGCCGCGCTTCGGTCGCTGTGCACGTGGGCGCGGTGTTCCTCGGATTCGGACTCGCCGGGCTCGACCTCGCGCCATGGCTCGCCCCGGCGGCGCTCGGCGCCCTCCTCGCCCGCTCGGTTCGCGGGCTCTCGAACCACCGTCGCCGCGTCCGGGCGCGCCAGGTGGGCTTCTCCGAGCTGGCCTGGGGCCTCGCGTACGTGCTGCTGCTGGCCATCGGCTTCCGCGAGGGTCTCTAGGTGTCTGCGATGACCGTCGACTGGGTGATCGTCATCGTCTACTTCGCGGCCACCGTATGGCTGGGCGGCAGGCTCGGCCGAGGCCAGAGGGACCTCGACGACTACTTTCTGGCAGGACGGCGCACGCCGTGGCTGGCCGCCTGCCTCTCCATCGTGGGCACCGAGACGTCGACGCTCACCTTCGTCGGGGTCCCGGCGATCGCCTACACGGGAGACTTCGGCTTCCTGCAGGTCGCCGCAGGGTACGTGATCGGACGACTGCTCGTCGCCTGGTGGCTGGTGCCCGCCTACTTCGAGGGCCGTATTCACACGGCCTACGAGCTGCTGGCCCACCGGTTCGGGGGCCGGGTCCGCAGGTTCTCTTCCGCCGTCTTCCTCGGCTCCCGCGTGCTGGCTGACGGAGTTCGCCTCTTCGCGACCGCTCTGGTGCTCCAGGCGCTCCTGCCCATCGGTCTGCCGGCAGCGATCCTCCTCGTCACCGGTGTGACTCTCTACTACACGATGCGTGGGGGTCTGCGAGCGGTGATCTGGAACGACGCCGTCCAGCTGATCGTGTACCTGATCGGAGCCATCCTCGCCGCATGGGTGCTCCTCGGGGAGATTCCCGGCGGCTGGCAGGGGACCCTTCCCATGCTCGGGGAGGCCGGGAAGCTGTCCGTCCTCCACCTCGAGTGGAGCTGGACCCGACCGTACACGCTGGTGGCCGGCCTCCTGGGAGGAGCGGTCCTCACCATGGCCACCCACGGGACCGACCAGATGTTCGTGCAGAGGCTGCTCGCCTGTCGGGACCCGGGCGAGGCGAGGAAGGCCGTGGTGGCGAGTGGATTCCTGGTGTTCGGACAGATGGCCCTCTTCCTGTTCATCGGGTCGCTGCTCTATGCCTACTACGCGGCCGCGCCGCCCACCGAACCGCTCGCCTCCGCCGACGAGGCCTTCCCCCGCTTCATCGCCACCGGCATGCCGGCCGGCCTCGGCGGGCTGGTGATCGCGGCGGTCTTCGCCGCCGCCATGTCCACGCTCTCCTCCTCGATGAGCTCTCTGGCGTCGGCCTCCACCTTCGACTTCGGCGATGCCTCGGAGCGTGCCGACGGCTCCGCGCTCCGCCGCTCACGGGTCCTGACCGCCGGCTGGGCCGTCGCCCTCGCCGGCGTGGCGGTCCTGGCCCGGGCGTGGGGCTCCGTCCTGGAGGCCGGTCTCACCATCACTTCGATCACCTTCGGACCGGTCCTCGGCGTGTTC
>NZ_JBZQEK010000198.1:0-53116 GCF_058719085.1 Candidatus Benthicola sp. | reverse complement strand
CTCAGGGGTTTCGGAGTGATGGCGGAGTTCTGGGACGTGGTCACCCTTCACATCCTGCTGCAGTTCCTCCTCTACTTCATGCCGACACCGAGCGGCAGCGGAGTGGGTGAGATGCTGGCTCCGGCGCTGATGAGCCCCTTCCTGGCGGACAACCTCCTGGTCGCGTACACGGCGGTATGGCGCTTCTTCCTCAACTACATCACCATACTCGTGGGAGGGTCCTTCCTGGTCCGCTGGATCAGCGCGGACGCCGCTGGAGTATCTTCAGAAGAGGAAGCTGTCGACCCGGGGAAAGGGGTCTCATGAAGCAGTGCAACAAGTGCGAGGCGGTCATTCCGGATGACGCGCGTCTTTGCCCGCACTGCCGGGAAGCGCAGCGGCACGGGGATCGGCTGCCACAGGTGTTTCTCGTGGGAGTCAGCCTCGCGGCGGCCCTCGCGGTTCTGCTCGAGAGCTGCCCGGGGCTCGGATCGGGATGAACGCTGGCGTGCGACGGCGCATCGGCACATCTTCGTTCGGGAATGTCCGAGCAGAAGAGCCTGTCGTGAACGACCGGGAGCGTGCACAGCCATGAGAGACCTGAGACCGTTATTCGCAGGCCTCGCCCTGGCCGCCCTCTCCACCCAGGCCTGCGCCGGAAGGGCCTATCTGCCTGGCGAGCCCGGCGGCGCGAAGTCCGACCTCAGCGGCACGGACGTGCGCGAAGAATGGCTCACGGCTCATCCGGATACGCCGACGGACATCGCGGATGCCATCCGTGAAGGCGTCTTCATACCCGGAATGACGATCGAGGAGCGCGACATCCTCACCAATCCGAAGCGGAAGGGAGCCACCGGGAACGGCTTCTGGCGGTCGCGCACGACCGGGGACGAGACGCGGTACCAGTGGTTCGTGTCCGGTCAGAGGGAACCCTTCGTGGACGGGCGTGCCCGGGCGATCTGTGAGCTCGTCTTCGTCGGCGCCAACCTGAAGGAGGTGCGATATTGCAGTCCGCCAACCGAAGGTGACACCTCCGGCTGACGATGACCTCGTATCCGTGAATCCCGTCGTAACGTAGCCCTCCTCGATCCACGCTTTTCCTCCCCCCTTGCGCCGGCCACCCCCCGTGGGGTGATATTTGGTGTGGCGCGCGTGCAACAATCATCCGTTGTGGGTACGACCTTGAGAACAGGCAACCTGGCCCGCGACGAGAATCCGGAGGCGACACTGGCTTGCATGGACGTCAAAAGTTGCGGTCCGGCGCCGACCCGGGCCACAGACTCTCCGGATCCGGCAAGACAGTGCAGATTGCACGTTCTCGCAGCCACTGGCCGCCGACTTCGGCCCCGCCGGCAGCCCGCATGTCGATCGCTATATACCGTCATGTCAATGATTTATGGTCACAGGTATATGTTACGTCGGAATCAGGTACGGGGATTGCCCACCAGGTAGCGGAACGCCTTGCCTCCCATTCTCGAGTGGGACGGGGGCAGGACCGTGGCACGATTCGTTCAACGGATCGGCGTCGCGCTGAGTCCGCGGGGGAGCCACACCGGGTGGAGTCCCATGGATTCGAGGCCGCACGAACACGAGGAGAAACGGATGAGTCAGCAGCTTCGGCGTCTTTGGGTAGACGAGTCCGGCCAGGACCTGGTCGAGTACGCGCTGCTGCTCGTTCTTCTGACTCTCGTGGTCATCGCGGCTCTTCGGCTCCTGGGACCGACCATCTCGGGCTTCTTCAACGATGTGTCCGACAACCTGAACTCCGTCACCTGAACGGTCCGACGGAACTGATCGCGCGCGGGCGAGTCCGCGTACACGTGAACGGCAAACACTGCCGGGAGGATTGAAATGCTTGCACCCTTCAAAGCTCTGTGGGCGGACGAGTCTGGTCAGGATCTCGTCGAGTATGCGCTCCTCGTGGCTCTGATCGCGATTATCGTGATTGCGGCCCTTCGCATCCTCGGTCCGATCATCGCCGGTGTCTTCAACGACATCAGCGACAACCTGAACACGGTCTGACGGAAGCCTTCAGCCGGGCGGCCTCCTCGGAGGTCGCCCGGCCCACAAACCGAATTCAGTCGTTACAGACAGGGGACCACCCGTGGATCTCAGCGCAATCGGTCTGGTCCTGACCGTCGCACTCGGTGCGACCTTTGATGTCGGGACCCGACGCATACCCAACTTCATCACGGTGGGCGGCATCGCCGTCGCCCTCGTGCTGCGCCTTTCCATGGGCGGAGCCGGCAGCCTCGTGGATGGCCTGCTCGGCGCCCTTCTCGCGTTCCTGGTCACGTTTCCGCTGTTCATGCTGCGCAGCATGGGGGGCGGCGACGTCAAGCTTCTGACGGCCGTGGGTGCCTTTCTCGGGCCCTACGGAACGTTCATCGCGCTGCTCGCCACCGCTCTGGTCGGAGGCGTGCTCGCGATCCTGGTGTCACTTCGCCACCGCCGCCTCCGGACCAGCGTGACGGGCACGTGGACGGTGGTTCGAGGCCTCACGCTCAAAGCCATCAGTGGCGGCGAAATCGATGCCGTACCGACGCTCGAGACGGAAGGGGCCGTCACGGTTCCCTATGGTGTGGCGATTGCGGCGGGCGCCGTGATCGGACTTCTCTGGTAAGCCGCTCGAAAGTGAGCCTGACGATCATGACGAGAAACAGGAATAGTGGCCATGCGTAGTCGACGGTTGTTCATCGTGATGGCGCTGGCTCTCTTGTCGGGGCTGGCCGCCGCCTGGCTGGCTCTCAACTACCTGCGCCAGCCGGAGAGCCCGATCCGTACGGCCGAGCCCGTGGTGACCGAAGTCGTCGTGGCCGCCCGGGATCTTCCCTTGGGAACGGTCCTGACCGCTGAGGATGTCAAGCTCGTGGACTGGCCCGGCGGCGTGCTTCCGGAGGGATACTCCGCCTCGGTGGAGGAGGTTCTGGGACGCGGTGTGATCTCTAACGTCGCCCTCAACGAACCCCTCATCTCGAGGAAGATCGCGGTCAAGGAGGCCGGCGGCGGTCTTCCGATCGTGATCCCCGAAGGTATGCGCGGGGTCAGCGTGCGAGTCGACGACGTCATCAGCATCGCGGGATTCGTTCTTCCGGGTACCCGCGTCGACGTCCTCGTCACTCTGGACCAGGGGAACCAGCAGAACAACCCGGTTACGAAGCTGATCCTGCAGAATATCCCCGTCCTCACATCGGGCCAGGTGGTCGAACAGAATGTGAACGGGGAGCCCATACAGGTCACGGTCATTACCCTGCTCGTGGACCCCGAGCAGGCCGAGGAGCTGGTCCTGGCGGCCACGCGCGGGCGAATTCAGCTGGCCCTCCGAAACACGCTGGACATCGATTCGGTGACCACGGAGGGGGCGCGATTGAACAGCCTGGTTCCGGCCCAGCGGGTCGTGCAGCGATCGACCGCCCCGCGGCGTGCTGCACCGCCTCCGGCGACCCCCACCCGGCAGATCGAAGTCTGGCGGGGCAACCAGGTAGAAACAGAAACACTTGACGAGGGTGGCTCCTGATGAACGCTGTCAGCATACGGACCCGATTGCAGAGCCGCAGCGCGCGGGTCGGCGGACTTGCATTGGTCATTCTGGCCAGCCTCGCCATCGCTCGCACGGCTACGGGGCAGGAAGTGGTTTCGAGCAGTGTGACCCCCAGCGGCACCATCAACGTGCCTCTGGGCAACTCGCACGTGGTCTCACATCCCGTCGTGATCCGGCGCGTTTCGATTGCCGATCCGGAGGTCGCGGATGCCGTACCGATCTCGTCGCAGGAGATCGTGATCAACGGCAAGGCTCCCGGAACGACCACCTTCATTCTGTGGGACAACGCCGGCGGACGGCGGATGTACGCCGTGCGGGTCACCCCCGACGCGACCAGTCTGGAAGCCGACCTTCGGGAGCTGTTCCCGGAGGATAGCATTTCCGTCACGGCGACGGGAGGATCCGTGATCCTCTCGGGCCATGTCTCGCAGCAACTCACGGCCGACAGAGTGGTAGCGATTACAGCGGGCTTCCTGGGAGTGGAGGCCGAGGATCCCAGCATTGTCAATCACCTCAGTGTTCCGGACCCCGGTCAGGTGCTTCTGCAGGTCCGATTCGCCGAAGTCAGTCGCACCGCGCTTGAGAGAGCGGGCATCAACATCCTGCGAGTCGGAGACGACATCTCGGGCGGAGTGGGAACCGGTCGACCGACTCCGCCTTCCGGGGAGCTTGGGTTGACGGGAGACGCCGCCCAGGGAGTGACCCAGACGTTCTCGGACGCGCTCAACATCTTCCTGATCGATCACCGGAACGGCGTCGGGGCCTTCATCCAGGCGCTCAAGTCGAACGGGCTGTTCCGGAGCCTGGCCGAACCGAACCTGCTCGCCGTGCATGGTCAGGAAGCCTCTTTCCTCGCGGGCGGTGAGTTTCCGTATCCCGTCGTTCAGGGTGGAGCCGCGGCTGGAGCCGTCACGATCCAGTTCAGAGAGTATGGCGTACGTCTGAACTTCACACCGACGATCCAGCCCAGTGGGAATGTGCGCCTGCATGTGGCTCCCGAGGTGTCCACCCTCGACTTCGCGAACGGCCTTACGCTGCAGGGATTCAATATTCCGTCGATCCTGACCCGCAAGGCGGAGACGGAGATCGAGCTGGGGGACGGACAGACGTTCGCCATCGCGGGACTGATCGACAACTCGATCATCGAGGACGTCGACAAGATTCCCGTTCTCGGCGATATCCCGGTCCTGGGCAGCCTCTTCCGTTCGAAGGAGATGCGGCAGAACCGGAGCGAATTGCTCGTTCTGGTCACGCCTCGGCTCGTGCAGCCGATGGATCAGTCGCCGCCCGTGCCGACCGGGGAGCCGGACGCCTGGAATTGGGATGACAGTCTGATGGAGCCTCTGCCCGCGCTGGACGGCCAGTGAGCCGTCGAGCAGCGGCCGTGAACGTGAACCCACTCAGCGTCGAGCCATGAACGGAATCGAGATCAGAACCGCGGTCATCTCCACGGACGGAGACGTCCGAACCCTCCTCCGACAGGTTGTCGATGGGGACTCGGAAGCGTCCGGGATCCGGATCGGGCTCGAAATCCCGGTGCCGTTCACCGAGATCGACGACTCCCGGCTGGAGCAGCTCCGCCAGCTGAACCCGGAGCTCATCTTCCTCGACCTGGACGATGATCCGGTCATGGGCCTCAAGTTCGCGCAGTTCCTCGGAGAGGGAGCCCCCGGCCGGAAGATCATCGCCGTGGGGCCGACCCTGACGCCCGAGCAACTCCTTCAGGCAATGCAGGCGGGGGTTTCGGAATACCTGCAGAAGCCCCTGACGGAGGCCTCCGTACAGGAGGCGATCGACCGGTTGAGTCGAAAACTCGGCCGCAAGGTAGAAGATCGACGGAAGGAACCGGCCAAGCTTCTCGCCTTCTTCAGTCCGAAGGGAGGCACCGGATCGACGTGCGTCGCCACCAACGTGGCCGTGGCCCTGCACCTCACGACCCGAAAGAAGGTCCTTCTCGTCGACCTCGATCTCGAGCTGGGTGAGACGGCGCTGCTGCTCGGCGTCGAGCCCCGGTTCAGCTTCGTGGATCTCGTACGGAACTTCCACCGGGTCGACGCGGGCCTCCTGGCCTCCTACATCGAGCGCCACGAGTCCGGCGTCGAGCTTCTCTCCGCGCCGTTTCATCCCGCCAAGGCGGAGACGGTCACGGGAGACCAGATTCGGCAGATCCTGCATTTTCTCAAGCAGCACTACGACTACGTCATCGTGGACACGTCCAAGTCCTTCTCGCCGCCGACGCTGGCGACGTTCGAGCAGGCGGATCAGGTCTTCCTCATCACCAACGTCGATTTGCCTTCGCTGCGCAACATCACCCGCTGCCTACCGCTTCTCGAGCGCATGGGCGCGGTCAAAGGCGACGAGTGGCTGCGTCTGGTGGTCAACCGATACCAGACCAGCGACCCGATCTCGCTCAAGGAGATCGAGAAGACGCTCGGACTGTCGGTATACTGGACCCTCGGAAACGATTTCGAGGCGGTCATGAACTCGATCAACTCCGGCAAGCCCGTCGTGCTGACGGACAAATCGGCCTTCGCTCGGGACATGAAGGCGCTGGTGGCGAGCATGACGGGGGTGACCATGGATAGTCAGGACGGAGACGGTCTGCTCGGAGGCCTTCGAAAAATGTTCGGCGGTAGCAAGAGGAGCCAGGTCTGATGAACGAACCCAACCGCCCGGACACGGAAGCCACCGGGACCGGCGAGACTGCACAGGCGGGAGTGCCCCTCCCCTGGGGTGACGGCCAGGGCGCGCCCCAGCAGGCGACTCCGGCCCGTGCACAGGGCGAGGAACAGGATGCGGGCCTGATGCAGGAGATCAAGGTCCGGGTCCACCGGCAGCTGCTGGAGCGTCTCAATCTCTCCAACATCGACGCCCTGGACAAAGCCCAGGTCGTCGAGGAGATCCGGAAGGTCGTCCACGACCTTCTGGCGCGGGAAACCACCCCTCTGAATTACGACGAGAGGGAGGACCTGGTCACCCAGATCCTGGATGAGATCTTCGGGCTCGGTCCGATCGAACCGCTGCTCCAGGATCCCACCGTATCGGACATTCTCGTCAACACGTATCGGCGGGTGTACATCGAGCGAAACGGTCGCCTCGAAAAGACCGACGTGCGTTTCAAGGACGATCGCCATCTACTGCAGATCATCGATCGCATCGTCTCGGCCGTGGGGCGGCGAATCGACGACAGCTCCCCTATGGTCGATGCCCGGCTGGCCGATGGATCCCGGGTCAACGCCATCATTCAGCCGCTGGCACTGGATGGGCCGCATCTGTCGATCCGGAAGTTCAAGAAGGATGTGCTGTCTGCCCCTGACCTGCTGAGGACGCAGACCCTCACCCCGGCGATGCTCGAGCTATGCCAGGGGATCGTCAAGGCGCGTTTGAACATTCTGATTTCCGGAGGGACCGGCGCGGGTAAGACGACGCTGCTGAATATGCTTTCGGAGTCGATTCCGGCCTCGGAGCGAATCGTCACGATCGAGGACTCGGCGGAGCTTCAGCTGCGTCAGCCTCATGTCGTCCGCCTCGAGACGCGCACGGCCAACGTGGAGGGCGCCGGAGAGGTATCCCAGCGGATGCTCCTCATCAACGCTCTCCGGATGCGGCCCGATCGGATCATCATGGGTGAGGTACGAGGATCCGAGGCCGTAGACATGCTCCAGGCCATGAACACCGGTCACGATGGCTCGCTCACGACTCTCCACGCGAACAATGCCCGGGACGCACTGGCGCGACTGGAGACGATGATCTCGATGGCAGGCCTGAATCTTCCCGAAAAGGGAATGCGGCAGCAGATCGCCAGCGCGATCAACGTGCTGATTCAGGTCGGCCGTCTCTCCGACGGTCAACGCAAGATCGTATCGATCTCGGAGATCACGGGGATGGAGGGAGACATCATCACGATGCAGGACATCTTCATGTTCGAGCGGGAAGGTGTGGACGAAGCCGGCAACGTGGTAGGCAAGTTCCGCGCAACCGGCATCCGCCCGCGTTTCACGGACCGGATGCTGGCATACGGAATCGAGCTTCCGGTTTCCCTGTTCTCCAACATCGACGCCTGACGAGGTTCCCATGTTGGATTTCCTGCCCCCGAACTGGTTGCCGGCTCTCGTCGTCTTTCTCGCGGTGGGAATGGGCGTCGTGTCGCTGGCCTTCCTCGGGGAGAGTCTTCGAGAGGTCCGCCGCAGGCGCGATTTTCGGCGTCAGCTGGAATCCGTAACGGGCAAGGAGGGACCGGCGTCTTCTCCCCTGACGGCCTCGGTCCTGCGGGAAGATGAGTCCTCCTCCGCCCTCGACTCCCTGCTCACCTCCCTGCCCCAGGTGCGCGATCTCAAGGTGCTGCTGGAGCAGGCGGACCTGAACTGGACGCCGGGCACGTTCCTGACCATTTCCGCCGGACTCGCGGCTGCCCTCGCCGCCAGCGCGTACATCCTCTCGCAGAGCGCCATCCCGACCCTTCTCTCTGCGCTGGCCGGCCTGGTGTTCCCGCTGATGTACGCCAAGCGTCTGAAGAAGAGGCGCATTCGCAGGTTCGAGGAGCAGTTTCCCGAGGCGATCGATCTGCTGGGCCGGTCGATCAGGGCGGGACATGCGTTTCCCACGGGGCTCAAGGTCGTGGCCGAGGAATCGGAAGACCCGGTCGGGGCGGAGTTCCAGCAGATCTTCGACGAACAGAAGTTTGGACTTCCGCTCGAGGATTCCCTGCTCGGACTGGCCGACCGTATCGATCTCGTGGACGTGAGGATCTTCGTCACTGCGATCCTGATTCAGCGCGAGGTCGGTGGAAACCTGGCGGAGATTCTGGACAAGATCTCCTATACGATACGAGAGCGTTTCACTCTGCAGCGTCAGATCCGGGTCTTTACGGCCCAGGGACGCCTCACGGGATATATCCTCGCGGGGCTCCCGATCCTCCTGGGTCTGGCCATCACGGCACTCAATCCGGTGTACATGGCGATCCTGTTCGAGGAACCGATCGGAAAGGTGCTGCTTGCGGCGGCCGCCGTTCTGCAGTTCCTCGGCTTCATACTCATCCGCCGCATCATCGACATCGAGATCTGATGCTAGCCATCGTCGCGGTTCTGATTGCTGTCACGGCCATTCTCGGGGTCATCGCGATCGCCGAGCTCGTCCCCGCGCGCGACCGCTCCGTCGGAAGACGCCTTCAGGAGTTGCAGGACATCGCGTCCAACCGTGGAGTCGTTCAGCGACGTCGACGACAGGCCAACCGGGAACAGCTCGAGGTGTGGCTGCAGAACTTCGGGGAGCGCGTAGCCTCAGGCCGGAAGGATCTGTTCGAGACGCGCCAGAAGCTGATTCGAGCCGGTTACCGCAGTCAGGATGCCGTGCCGATCTTCTACGCCCTGCGCGTCCTCTCGCTGGTCGTCGGAGCCATCGTCATCCTCGCGCTGCTTCCGACGCTCCAGGGTCGTGACATGGTCCTCTGGGTCGTAGCGGGGGGTGCCGTCTTCTGGATGCTGCCGTCGGGATTCCTCCGGCGTAAGATCCGGCTCCGGCAGAAGGAGATCCAGAAGGCGCTGCCGGACGCGCTCGACATGCTGGTCATCTGCGTGGAGGCCGGGTTGGGCCTGAACCAGGCCCTGACCCGCGTCTCTGAAGAGGTCGAGACGATGAGCCCGGTTCTCGCCGAAGAGCTCCAGATCGTCAACCTCGAGATGCGAGCCGGGACGGCGAGAGAAGACGCTCTGCGCAATCTGGGCGAGCGCACGGATGTGGCCGACCTTCGTTCTCTCGCCACCATGCTGATCCAGACCGACCGGTTCGGGACCTCCATCGCTCAGGCGCTTCGCGTCCATTCCGACACGCTGCGCACGAAGCGCCGCCAGCGGGCCGAGGAAGCCGCGGCCAAGACGACAATCAAGCTCGTGCCCCCTCTCGTCTTCTTCATCTTTCCGGCGATCTTCGTCGTCGTCCTCGGGCCGGCGATGCTGCACCTGATCAACGAGCTCGGGGGCGTCTAGTGGAGCAGGTCGTGGTTCGCAACGCCTCCCGTGAGGATGTCACGCTCGGGAGCCGGATCCGTGTGGCTGACACGTTCTGGACCCGCCTCAAGGGCCTGCTCGGTGCCCCTGCGCTCGAGCCCGGTCAGGGCCTTCTGCTCCGGGACTGTCAGGCCGTGCACATGTTC
This sequence comes from Candidatus Benthicola sp., assembly GCF_058719085.1. NCBI lineage: Bacteria > Pseudomonadati > Gemmatimonadota > Gemmatimonadia > Candidatus Palauibacterales > Candidatus Palauibacteraceae > Candidatus Benthicola > Candidatus Benthicola sp. Next base: position 43,445 of record NZ_JBZQEK010000198.1, on the reverse strand, counting down.
GGCATGAAGCAGTCCCTCGACGTGGCCTTCCTGAGCGCCGAACAAAAGGTGATCGCCCTGTATCACGGCCTGCGCCCGGGGCAGCGATCCGGCTTTCACGCCAGGGCGCGAGGCGCTCTCGAGCTGCCACCCGGCACTCTTCAGAGAACAGAAACGAGCATTGGAGACCGACTTACCGTCCAGTCGAACGGCAGTGAGAGCCCATCGGGCGACGGAGACCGATCATGACTGACCAAGCGCTACAGGACGCCGCCCAGGCCTCACCCGGGCGACGGGAACAGCCGACGCCGCCCGTGCCCGTAACGACCGCCGATACGGGGCTCACACCCGGCCTGATTTCGGAGTTGATCCTCAAGGCGCTCTACAACCTGGGGGCCCGGACGGGCGAGCAGTTGAGGGCATTCGTTCGCCTGCCGTTCGGAATCCTCGACGAGCAGCTGGTCGATCTCCAGCAGCGACGTCTCATCGAGGTTCGTGAAGGGGGTCAGAGCCGGGTCACCTACACCTTCGACCTGACCGGAGAGGGTCGGAATCGGGCCCGAGACGCGCTCGAGGCGAATGGCTATGTCGGTCCGGCCCCGGTGCCGCTCGTACAGTACGGTCGTTGGGTCGAATCCCAGTCCGTCCGTGGGGTTCACGTCACCGAGGAGACGATTCGCAAGGGCTTCTCGCACCTCGTTTTCGAAGACTCGTTCCTCGATCAGCTCGGACCGGCCATCAACTCGGGGCTGTCCCTGTTCCTGTATGGGCATGCCGGGAACGGTAAGACCACGATCGCCGAGGCGATTTCTCACATGCTCGGCGGACACGTGTATCTCCCCTGGGCCCTCGAGGTCGAAGGCCAGATCATCGTTCTCTTTGACCCCGTGTATCACGACCTGGTCGAGGCGGAGGTCGACTCCTCCGCGGATCCGCTGGCGGACAGCCCACTCTTCCACGAGGGTCAGGCGCACGACGATCGATATGCGGTGATTCGCAGGCCGGTCGTGTTCGTGGGCGGTGAGCTCACCCTCGAACTGCTGGAGCTGCAGTACGATCCTCACACACGGGTTTATCAGGCGCCACCGCATGTGAAGGCCAGCGGTGGGGTCTTCATCATCGATGACTTCGGCCGACAGCTCGTCCGCCCCAGAGACCTGTTGAACCGGTGGATGGTGCCTCTGGAGAAGCGGGTCGACTACCTGGCGCTGAGAAACGGGTACAAGTTCCCGGTTCCGTTCGACTGCCTCGTGATCTTCTCGACGAACCTGAATCCGCTGGAGCTGGTGGACGAGGCCTTCCTGCGGCGCATTCGTTACAAGATCATGGTCGAGAGCCCCAATCGGGACCAGTACAACGAGATCTTCCGAAGGTGCTGCGAAGCCAACGGCATCCTCTATGAACCGAGCCGCGTCGACCACATCTACCGAACCTTCTACGAACGGTTGCGGATGGCTCCGAGAGGCTGCCATCCACGGGATATCGTGGACACCGTGTGCAACGTCGCGAAGTACGAAGATGTGCAACCGTCGCTGTCGATCGAGTTGCTCGACCGTGCCTGCCGCTCGTACTTCCTCGACATCCCGGGCGCGGGCTCCGTGGTAGGCCAGTACGCGCTCGGGGATGAGGAATAGCCGCGGGGCCTCAGAGGTGCAGCGAACTTCGGATCGCATTCTCCGTTGGCTTCTGCCGACCCTCGGTGGCCTGCTCTTCCTGCTCGCCTACGGATTCACCCTCTTCATCCGCGGTGGATCTCTCTTCGCCGGCGATGGCGATCCGGGCCGGCACATCGCTCTTGGGCGATACATCATCGAGCACCGCGCCATACCGCGCGTCGATCTGTTCTCGCATACGATGCAGGGGCAGCCCTTCATACCATTCGAGTGGCTGTCCGAGGTGGTCTTCGCGGCCGCGGATGCCTGGGCGGGACTGACCGGCGTGTCGATCCTGACCGGCCTGCTGTTCGCGGCCGCCGTGGGGTTGACGTACGTCGCGGTACATCGCTCGCGAATCGCTGCCCCGTTGGCCTTCGCATTCGGTGTTGCGGGACTTCTCCTGCAAGCCATACACCTTCATCCACGACCGCACATGTTCACCACGCTGTTTGCGGCCGTGTTCAGTCTCGTGTTGCTGGAAGTCCGCCGCGGGACGACCACGCGCTGGCTGCTGGCCCTTCCGGTGATCATGGCCGTGTGGGTCAACGTGCACGGTGGGTTCCTGATCGGTTTCATTGTCCTCGGCCTGTTCACGGCCGACGCATTCCTGTCCTGGACTCGCGATTCCGGCTCGGCAGAGGCACGAAGAAGCTTGACGTGGCTCGCCTCCATCCTGGGCGCCTGCCTCCTGGTTTCCCTCGCCAATCCGGCCGGTTGGGAGCTGTGGCCACACACGACAGGCTACCTGCGCGAGACCTATCTGGTGAACTTCACCCAGGAGTACAAGTCACCGAACTTCCATGACACGCTCGTCAAGTCGTTCATGATCGTGCTCCTGTTCGGCACGGCCGTCCTCGGCCTGCTTCGGGCAAGGGTCGAGTGGCTGGGGCTGGGACTGTGGCTCGTGTTCGCCGGCTTCGCCCTCCACTCGACGAGGAACATCCCGCTCTTCGCCGTGATCTGCATGCCGTGGCTCGCTCGATGGACCGATGCCCTCTTGAGGCAAGCCGAGCCGTCCGTGGCCCGAGTCCGAAGGTTCGTACGGTGGTCTGAGCGACTCGAACGCATCGACGCCATCCTGCCAGGGTGGGCCGTCACCGCGGTTGCGATCATCGGGCTGACGGCGGCCGGCCTGAATCGAGGAGATGGTGAGTTCGGGTTTGATCCGGATGTATTTCCCGTCCGTGCGGTCGCGGAGCTGAGGAGCAACGGATTCGTCCCGCCCGGTCCGATCTATAACGAATTCATCTGGGGCGGCTATCTGCTGTATGCCTGGCCCGACGTCCCCGTGTTCATCGATGGGCAGACGGACTTCTATGGAGAGGAGCTCACACGCGAGTATCGGGGTATTCGCTTCATCCAGCCCGGCTGGGAGGAGGATCTCCGTGGGAGAGGGATCGCCTGGATCATGGTACCGCCGGACGCGCCCGTCGCCACCGCTCTCCGACTCCTCGGAGGCTGGGAATCCGTCTACTCGGACGACACCGCCACCGTTCTCGTCGCCAGCCGGGAGCGAATGTGACCCCCACCTTCGGAGGCGCTCACGATCCGCCTCCGGATTCGGCCGCTCCCGCCGGAAGGCGATCGCCGGTTCCCCCACTACTGCCCACCGGCCTCTTCATCGGACTTTCGGTCGCGAGCTGGCGAAGAACCGGCGACATCCTGCGTGACTGGGGACGCGAGCTGTTCACCGCCTGGCGACTGTCCGAATCCGACTCACTCTACCGAGATGTGGAAAGCCTGTTTGGACCTCTGTCGCAGTCCCTCAACGGAGCGCTTTTCACGGCTTTCGGTCCCGGTCACTCGACGTTGGCGCTTGCGAATCTGGTGCTGGCCGCCGTCACGGCGTGGCTGCTGTGGGACATCTGCCTCAAGCTGACAGACCGTACGACCGCCACCGTGGCGACGACCGTATTCCTCACGGTCTTCGCATTCGGACATCTGACGCCCTTGGGCAACTACAACTTCGTCACTCCGTATTCTCACGAAGCCACGCACGGAACTCTCCTCTGCGTGGCTTCGGCCTGGGGCCTGGTGCGTTGGTTGCGCACCGGATCCTCCGTGGCACTGGCGATCAGCGGGGTGGCGACTGGAGCCGCGTGGTTCACGAAACCGGAGATCGCGTTGGCTGCCAGTGCAGCCCTCCTGACGGGCACCCTGCTCGGAGTACGGAGCGGACAGTGCGGAGGCAGGACGCTCCTGTACCGCCTGGCACCGGGCTTCGTCCTCCCGGCCTTGATCATCGGTGTCTCGGTCGCACTGAGCCAGGGCCCCGCATCGGTCCCGGAGGTCTTCGTCCACCCCTTCGCGTCGGCCGCCAGGTCAAACCCGCTGACGGAGACGTTCTACCGCGAAGGAATGGGTCTAGACCACCCCTACCAGAACGCCTCTTGGATCCTCCTCGCGGGAACGCTGTGCGTGGGCGCCTATGGAGGCCTGGCGGCGGCCGCCCGACGGATCGCGCCTGGTCTCAACTGGTGGCCAGCGGCCGTCGCTCTGGGACCGGTGGCAGGCTTGATCTCCGTGTTGTCCGGACAGTGGCGCGTCTGGCTGTGGTTCGGGTGGGCACTGCCCGGCGCTTGCCTGCTGGGACTCAGCTGGCTGTGGACGGACCGATCGTCCGGACCGGATGCCGTGGCCCGACGTTCGGGGCTCGCGGTGTGGATCGTCCTGTCCGTGGGATTCCTGCTCAAGCTCGGAATGCGACCCCGACTCTATCAGTACGGTTTCTATCTGGCTCTTCCTGCGACCATCCTCCTCGTGATGCTTGCCTTGCACCACGGACCTCGTCGGCTTGAGCAAGTCAGAGCGAGTCCGGTCTTCGGGCGGGGACTGGCCCTGGGGTTTGCCTACACGCTGTCCGCGGTTCTGGGCCTCGCCTCCCTGCAAGCCATGCATCGCCGCACGGCAGATCTCATGGCAGGACGCGACCTTCTGCGCGTTCGTCCGGCCGAAGTGGACCCTCGCACTGGCACCGTGCTCGAACTGCTGTCGGACCTTCGACGGAGAATCGCTGCTGACTCGAACCTGACTCTGACGGTTCTTCCCGAAGGCGCATCTCTGAACTACTGGATGCGTCTCGAGTCAGGAAGCCGCTATCCCGTCCTCTTGCCACCGGAGCTGAAGGTGTTTGGGGAGGAGACGGTCCTCGATGCCCTCCAGGATCGCCCGCCCGGGATCATCGTCGCGGTGAGACGGGACATGAGCGAGTACGGTCTCTTCGGCTCCGGACCGGTGCCCGGAGCCGCAAAGCTGTCCCGTTGGATCGAGCGTTCGTACTGTGAGGCCACTTCGATACAGACCGTATCGGCAGGGACGCGGCCCCACGGGGCCACCATTCTGACGAAGAGGATCGAGTCGTCTTGTCCCGATTAGTCATGGGTATCGCCCTTTGCGTCCTTGTGTCCGCCGCGTTCGGCGAAGGACTTCGAGAAGAAGGACACGGCAAGGGGACCGCCCTGACGATCGTTGCTCCTGTCCCCCTCCCCACCATCGCGAGGGTACACTACGACGGCGGCGGCGACTGGTACGCGGACCCGTCCAGCCTCCCCAACCTGCTGAGGGAAATCGCCCGGCGGACCGCACTGCCCGTCTCGGAGCGACCCGCCGAAGTACGCTTGACCGACCCGGAACTCGCGGACTACCCGTACCTGTACCTGACCGGTCACGGCAACGTCAGCCTGTCCGATCGCGAGGTCGAAGCCTTGCGAGAGCATCTGCAGAGAGGCGCGTTTCTGCACGTCGATGACAACTACGGACTCGACGCCTCCTTCCGACGCGAGATCGCCCGGGCCTTCCCCGAGGCACAACTCGTGGACGTGCCTCTCGATCACCCCGTGTACCACGTCATGTACGATTTCCCCGAGGGCCTGCCGAAGATCCACGAACACGATGGCCTTCCCGCCCGGGGGCTGGGGATCTTTCTGGACGGCCGGTTGGCCGTGTTCTACAGCTACCAGAGCGACCTGGGTGACGGCTGGGAAGACCCTGGAGTCCACGGCGATCCGCCCGAACTGCGCGAACAGGCGTTCCGGATGGGGGTGAACCTGTTCCTCTATGCGCTCGCTACTGGCCCCGTGATGTAGCGACCGGAGAAGCGCTCACCGAAGCGTCTGCTCGTCGACCCGGGCGAGCCGGAGCGCGTTCAGGGTCACCACGAGCGAGGCCCCCATGTCGCCCACCAGAACGGCCACGATCAGAGAGACCCAGCCCAATGGCACGCCGATGGCCAGCACCAGCTTCACCGCTAGCGCGGTCACGATGTTCTCCCGGATGACCCGTCGGCTGCGCCGGGAAAGCTGATACAGGTACGGCAGGCGCCTCAGGTCATCTCCCATCACGGCGATGTCGGCCGTTTCCAGCGCCACGTCCGAGGCCGCCGCTCCCATGGCGATGCCGACCGATGCCGCGGCGAGGGCCGGTGCGTCGTTCACCCCGTCGCCGACCATGGCCACGCGCCCGGAGACCCTCTCCAGCCTCTCGATCGCGTCGACCTTTTCCTCCGGCTTGAGCCGGGCCAGCACCTCGTCCGCTCCCGCCTCCCGGGCCGCCTCGGTCACCGCCTCCCTGAGGTCCCCACTCAAGACCACGAACCGACCGATGCCGAGTTGACGCAGTCGACGAATGACGACCGGAACGGCCGGCCGTAGGGGATCCCGCAGGCCGAGGACCCCGATCACGATCTGCTCGCCTTCCGTTCCCTCCTCGACCACCACCACCAGAGTCCTGCCCGTTTCGGCCAGCGCTCGAAGCCGATCCCCGGCCTCGCCGTCGGACAGCCGGCCCGGTCGGCCGACGGCGTACATCGTGCCGTCCACCCGGGCGCGGGCGCCCTGGCCCGGAAAGGACTCGAAGTCCTGAACGTCCCGCCCGGTCACGTCCGATCCGGCCGCTCGAACGATCGCCCGGGCGATCGGGTGCTCGGAGCGCGCCTCGACGGAGGCGGCGATGGAGAGCACGTCCGTCGGATCCCAACCGGCGAAGGACTCGATATCCGTCACCTCGGCACGCCCGTGCGTGAGGGTACCCGTCTTGTCGAACGCCAGGACACGAACCTCAGCCATCTGCTCGAGGCTCGCCCCTCCCTTGATCAGGACCCCATGTCGAGCCGCGCTCGTGATCGCGCTGACGACGGACACCGGCGTGGATATGACCAGCGCACAGGGACAGGCAATCACGAGCAGCGTGAGGCCACGCAGGAGCCACGTCTCGAAGGCGCCCCCGAAGAGGAGGACCGGAAGCACGACCACAAGGATGGCTCCGACCGTGACGACAGGTGTGTAATATCGGGCGAACCGCTCGACGAAGCGCTCGCTCGGGGACCGGCGGCGCTCGGCCTCCTCCACGAGACGGATCATCCGGGCGAGCGTGGTGTCGCCCGCGTCTCGATCGCTCCGCACTACGAGGTAGCCATCGTGAACGATCGAACCGGCGAAGACCGCGTCGCGCGGTGCCTTGTCGGCCGGCATCGACTCACCGGTGATCGCGGCCTCGTTGACCGCGGATCCCCCTTCGATCACTTCGCCGTCCACCGGGATGCGCTCGCCCGGGCGGACCACGACGAGGTCTCCCTCCATCACGTCCGCCGACCGGACGGTCACTTCCCGACCGTCGCGCCTCACCCGGGCCACGTCCGGCGACAGTTCCATGAGAGATCGCACCGATGCTTCGGCACGCTCCGATGCGAATCCTTCGAGCAGCTCGGCCACCGAGAACAGGAAGGCGATCGCGCCCGCCTCCATGAACTCCCCGATGGCCGCGGCCCCGATCACCGCGAGAAGCATCAGTACGTGCATGTCGAGCACGCGTCCCCGAAGGGCGCCGACGGCTCGCGGAACGAAGTTGACCGCGCCCACCGCGGCGGCGCCGAGGAACAGCAGGTCCTCCACTCCGGGCCATGCGAAAGCACCATGGGAGTCGACGATCGTTCCGTGCAGGACGAGCCGCAGGATCAGGCCTCCGAAGAACAGGGCGCCGGAGACATACGTGCGAAACGCCCTCGGGCTCGACCACACTCCGATGGGACCCGTGACTTCCGGGGACGGAACGAGTGCCTGATAGCCCAGGTCGGAGATTTCCCTGCGAATCGTCTCGGCACTGATCTGCGCCGGAACGAAATCGACTTCCAGGCGGCGCGTCACCGGGCTCCCCTCTACCTGGAGGATACCCTTGTGCTTGCCGATGCCCCGCCGGATCGTATCGAGGCAGCTGGCACAGTCCATGTTCTCGATTCGGAACTCTACCCGCTCCATGGGCGCCGAAACCGGGTCAACGGCCGGATCCTCCGGCCGCCCAACCGACGAGGAACTCGTTCCCGCATCGAGAGCGCGGTGGCGTCTCAGCGAATCGTTCATGTCGTCAGGATAGGGGCGAGCGCTGGGACGCGTAAAGACGCCGGGATCCTGCAGGCTGCGGAAGACGGGGACCAACGGGGACGCCGGGGGCGCCTCCGATCAGCGGCTGAACACCCCATACAGCAGGAACATCGCCACGACCACGGCGATGGCGACGAGGAGCGGTCCGACGAACAGCGCTCGATACAGCCGGGCGTCGAACTTGAGGTGCATGAAGAACCCGACCACCAGCACGAACTTTGCCGCGGACAGCGTGAGCAGGATCGGAACGAGCACGGGGTGGAGGATCTCGATGTAGAAGACGGCCACCTCGACCGCCGTGATGACCCCGAGGATCGCAGCCACGAGGACATACGTGCGGTTTCCCGGGTGAGCGTGCTGGGCCGGATCGTGCGACTGCGTCATTCCGGTCGGCTCCTTATCTCAGACCAGGAGGTAGATGAGCGTGAACAGGACGATCCACACCACGTCGACGAAATGCCAGTAGAGGCCGGCGATCTCCACCGTCTCCGCGTTCGCCCCGGTGAGTCTGCCGCGGAGCGCCATGAAGAACAGGCTGAGAAGCCAGATGACGCCGACCGCGACATGGGCACCGTGTGTACCGGTCAGGAGGAAGAAGCTACCCCCGAACAGATTGGTCTTCAGCGTCAGCCCTTCGTGAACGAAATGATTGAACTCGTAGACCTGGCCGCCGAGGAAGACCAGGCCGAGCAGGGCGGTCATGAACAGCCAGACCTTTCCCCATTTCATGTCTCCACGCTGCACCGCGGACAGGGCCAGCACCATCATCAGGCTGCTCATCAGAAGGACGAACGTCGTCACCGTGATGAAGGGAATGTTCAGCAGCTCCTCGGGGTACGGCCCGACCAGGCTCCTCCCCCGGTACACCATGTAGGTGATGATCAGCGACCCGAACAGCATGCACTCGGATCCGATGAACGCCCACATCAGGATCTTGCGACTCGACTGTCCCGTGGACGAATGCAGCTCCAGCGCTGCGGCCTCCGAATGACTCACACCCGCTCCTCGTCTCTCAATGCTCCAGGGGCTGGAATGCCCAGCCGTAGATACCGAACAGGATTCCTGCCACTCCGAGTCCGGTGATGGGCAGGCTGCCGATCAGCCCTCCCGTCGCCAGCACCACGATGCCCACCGCGGTGACGAACGGGAAGAACGAAGGTCCGGGCATGTGAGGCTCCGGCACGCTCGGATCATCCCCCGGCGCTGCGGCCCGCGTGTCCTCTGCCCACAGAGGATCCCGCCCGTGAACCTCGGGGAGGACGCGGAAGTTGTAATGCGGCGGCGGCGACGACATGGCCCACTCGAGCGTGGCGCCCTCCCATGGATTCGGACCGGCCGGCTCGCCCTTTCGGAGCATCCGGATCACGTTCCACAGGAAGATCAGCATGGAGGCACCGAGAAGTAGCGACCCGATGGTCGACATCAGGTTCATCGTCTCGAAACCGAGCCCCGATTCGTACGTGAACGTGCGGCGCGGCATTCCATGCAGGCCGAGGAAGTGCTGCGGGAAGAAGGTGACGTTGAACGCGATCAGCATGACCCAGAAGTGCAGCTTCCCGAGGCCTTCGCTCAGCATGCGTCCGGTAATCTTCGGAATCCAGTAGTACATGCCGGCGAACAGAGCGAACATCACGCCGCCGAACAGCACGTAGTGAATGTGGGCCACGACGAAGTACGTGTCCGTCTGCTGCAGGTCGGAAGGAGCGGAGGCATGCATCACTCCGCTGAGCCCGCCGATGATGAACATCGCGATGAAGCCGAGGGAGAAGTAGAGAGGCGTCTTCATCCGAAGGGAGCCCCCCCACAGCGTGGCGATCCAGTTGAAGATCTTCACCCCCGTCGGAATGGCGATCAGCATCGTGGTAGCCGCGAACACCGTGTTCGCCACCGGACCCAGACCGACTGCAAACATGTGGTGGGCCCACACACCGAAGCCGAGAAAGGCGATCAGAATGCCGGAGTAGACGACGAAGGCGTACCCGAAGAGCGGTTTCCTCGAGAATACGGGGATCACCTCGGAGATCATTCCCAGCGCCGGAAGGAGCAGGATGTAGACCTCGGGGTGACCGAAGATCCAGAAGAGGTGCTGCCACAAAAGCACGTCGCCGCCGGCCAGCGGGTTGAAGAACACCGTCCCGAACATGCGGTCGAACATCAGGAGGACCAGGCCCACCGTGATCGCCGGAAACGCCATGACGAGCAGAAACGACGTGATTAGCGTCATCCACGTGAAGAGCGGCATGCGCATGAACGTCATGCCTTCGCAACGCAGATTGATGATCGTCACGATGAAGTTCAGAGCCGCGGCGATCGAGGACACGCCCAGCACGAGAAGGCCGAGAACCCAGAAGTCCAGCCGCATGCCTGGCGAGTACTGGGTCGACGTCAGGTTCGCGTAGCCGAACCAACCCGCGTCGGGCGCCCCGCCGAACAGGAAGCTGGCGTTCATGAACAGGGCCCCGAGGAAGAACACCCAGAAGCTGAACGCGTTCAGGCGGGGAAATGCGACGTCTCTGGCCCCGATCTGGAGCGGTACGATGTAGTTGAAGAAGGCGGCGCTGAGCGGCATGATGGCGAGGAACACCATCGTCGTGCCGTGCATCGTGAAGAGCTGGTTGTACAGATCGGGGTCGATCAGCGTGTTCTCCGGCGACCCCAGCTGCAGCCGGATGAGCAGAGCCTCGAGGCCACCCACGAGGAAGAAGAAGAACGCGCTGACCCCGTACATGATGCCGATCCGCTTGTGATCGACAGTCGTGATCCAGCTCAGGATGCCACCCGAATAGGTGCCCTCGTGCGAGTGGGCCCCGCTCTCGAGAGTGCTGGCTTCCGTGACGGCCATGTATTCCCCTGTCCTCGTTCGTCCGCTGCTTATGCTCTGGTGCCCGAGCGCTACTTCAGGCTCTGGAGATACTCCACGATCAGGCGCACGGTCTCATCATCCATCTCCGGCACCACCATGAGCGCGCCGGGCTTGACCTGCTGCGGGTAGCGGATCCATCGCTCCATGTTCTCGGGCGTGTTGTCCAGAATTCCGGCCGCGATACGCCTGCGACTGCCCACGTGAGTGAGGTCCGGCCCGATCATCCCCTGCGCAATCGTTCCACGCACCGCGTGGCAGGCGATACATCCGCTCTGCATGAAGGCCTGGCTGCCGCGGGCGAAGGCGGCCGAATCGGCGACCACGGCCTCCGCCTTCTGCTGCTCGACCCATCGCTCGAAGTCCTCGGGCGCCTCGGCGACGAGCTCCATCTTCATCAGCGCGTGCGAGAGTCCGCAGAATTCCGCGCACTGGCCCAGGTAGATTCCCGCGGAATCGGCAGTGAACCATATCTGGTTCTCGTGTCCGGGGATCACGTCCCGCTTACCCCCCAGCCTCGGGAACCAGAAGCTGTGAATCACATCGTCCGAGGTGAGGCGCACGTCGATCTGTGTGCCGACCGGTATGTGCATCTCGTTGGCCGTCACCACACCGAGGTCCGGATAGCGGAACTCCCACCACCACTGGTGGCCGATGGCCTCGACAACCAGGGACTCTCCCCTCGGGGGACGGTCGACATCCCAGATGGTCTTGATCGTCGGAATGGCGATCAGCACCAGCACGATCGCCGGCGCCAGCGTCCAGGAGATCTCCAGGAGGGTATTCCCGTGCGTCCGCTTGGGAGCCGGCCCCCCGGGCCTCTCCCGGAACCGGACGATGGCCACGATCAGGGCGCCCTCGACCAGCACGAAGACCACCACGGCCCAGAAGAAGATGCCGGTGAAGAGATCCTGGAGCTTCCAGGCGAAATCGGACGCCGGATCGAGAGCCGACTGGGGAAACGGCCCGCCGCAGGCCGCCAGTCCAATTCCGGCCAGGGCCACGGCCATAACGATCAAGCTGTTTTTCGGGGTTGCCCCCGATCGCCTGCCACCTAACACAGGTGCCTTTCTCTGCGGGTCCGCTTCGCAGCCTTCGCCCGGCCGGATGGAACGCCCCTTAATAGACGGAAGCCCATGTCGAGTCAAGGGAAGCTGCCGGTGCCGGGGGCCTGATTTACTCTTCACCCCTCCCCGAGCAGACGTTAGACTATCTGATCGGCCACCTAAGTCTGGAGCTTTCCTCATGCAAACCGAACTCCCGGCTGCAGCGCCTCCCCAACCCGTTCTGACGATCGTACTGCCCGCGCTCAACGAGGAGGAGGCCATCGGGTCCACACTGGAGAGGTGCCTGGCCGCGACACCCATCATCAAGGCTCGGGGTGGGGTCGCGGACGTTGAATGGATCGTTGTATCGGACGGGTCGGAGGACAGCACGGCGGAAATTGCCCGTTCCTTTGGACCGGTTTCCGTCTATGAATTCGATGAGAACCGGGGCTATGGCGCAGCCATCAAGTTCGGTTTCGGCAAGGGGGGAGGAGATCTCGTGGGCTTCATCGACGCCGATGGAACCTGCGACCCAGAGTATTTTGCCGACTTGTGCGAGGAGGTGACGAGCGGCAGTGCGGATATCGCTTTAGGAGCTCGGCTCACGAAGGATAGCAGGATGCCCGGGATTCGTTCGCTGGGCAATCGGCTGTACGCCCTGTTGCTCAGCACGATGGCGAACCGGCCGATCACCGACACGGCCAGCGGCATGCGAGTCCTGCGAAGGAACATCCTTGCGGCTCTCGGACCGCTTCCCGATGGACTTCACTTCACCCCGGCCATGAGCGCCAGGGCCGTATTGAGCGGACTGCGGATCTCCGAAGTGCCGATGAGCTACGGGGAGCGCCTTGGCCGCAGCAAGCTCAGCATCGGAACCGATGGATGGAAGTTCCTGAACGCCATTCTGGATGGACTCCTTCTGTTTCGACCTGAAAAGGTGTTCTGGTTTCTGGCGCTGCCCTTGTTCTTGGGCGCCGCCCTCCTGTCCATCAATCCCATCGAGTACTATCTCACCCATGGTCGGGTGGACGAGTGGATGATCTACCGTTTCCTCGTCGCGTCCCTGCTCGCGGGAGCCGCCTGCCTGTCCGTCGGAGCGGGGGCCGTGGTGGCGTTCATGAGCGAACTGGTCCTCGGCAGCGACCGACGAACATTCTTCAGCCAGGTCTTCTCAAGGGTGTTTCGTGGCGTTCCGGCGACCCTCTTCTTCGCCTTCCTGATCTTGGCCTCGACGGCGCTCGTGTGGCCCGGTGTCACCGAGTATCTGACGACGGGACACGTGTCACTCCATTGGTCGAGAGTGATCGTTTCCGCTTTCGGCTACCTGGCCGCGTTCCAGCTGCTCATCACCTCCCTGCTTCTGCGGATCACCGGGCTGTGGTTGGATTATGACAAGCAGCGTCTTGGCGGCCGAAGCAGGGGTACCGCTCCGTGACGCGCGAATCCCTATTCGAGAGCGGGGGCGCCTACGCCGATATGCTCGGCCAGGGACTCCGACTCACGGGAGAATCAGCCGACTACTTTCGAAATGGCCGACTCAACCTGCTGACCGAGAGACTCGGACACAGAAAGGCCCCCACTCGGATCCTGGATTTCGGCTGCGGCACGGGAGCCACGTCGGTTGGCCTGGCCCTCCGGTTCCCGAACGCCCAGGTCGTGGGCGTGGATAGCGCGCCGGGAGCTCTCGCCACAGCTCGGGATCTCGCAACTCCGGATTCCGTCCGCTTCCTGCCTGCGGAAGAGTTGGGCGGGGCGGGCCCCTTCGACCTCTGTTACGTCAATGGGGTGTTCCACCACATCGCGGAAGATGCCCGGGACGAAGCTGTGCGAAGCATAGGATCCGTCCTCAGACCTGGCGGCATCCTGGCCCTGTTCGAGAATAATCCTTGGAATCTGGGGACGCGATGGGTAATGAGTCGGATTCCCTTCGATCGGGATGCCCGAATGTTGTCGCCGCGGCTAGCCCGGGAGTTGCTGGACCGGGGTCCATTCCAGGTGGAGTCAACGACCTTTCTGTTCTTCTTTCCGGGCTTTCTCCGAAATCTTCGCCCACTCGAGCGGCGCCTCCGCGGCGTTCCGTTGGGTGGACAGTACCTCGTGATGGCCCGGCGCTCAGCCCGCGAAACGGGATAACACGATCACCATGGCTCGAGACCAGATTCGGGGTTCGCTGACCATAAAGCGTCTTGGGAACCTCCTGCGGGTCGACTCTACTCCTGGTTCGGTCACGGCGGTCTTTCTGTTATCCCTCTCTTGCGCCGCACTGGTTGGACTCCTGTTCGGCATTCCCCTGCCGGTCACGCACGACGAATTCAGCTATCTCCTGGGCGCCGACACCTTTGCACACGGCCGCCTGACCAACCCACCACACCCGTTCTGGCAGCACTTCGAGACGATCCATGTCATTCAGCAGCCGACGTATGCGTCGAAGTATCTTCCGGCCCAAGCGATCGTCATGGCAACCGGTCAGATCCTGGGCGGCCACCCCATCGTCGGAGTCTGGCTTAGCGTTGCGGCCATGTCGGCAGCCGTGACCTGGATGCTGCACGGGTTCCTGCGGCCCCGCTGGGCACTTCTGGGCGGTATTCTGACGGTGCTCGAATTCGGCATCGTAGGTCTGTGGGCGCAGAGCTACTGGGGTGGAGCAGTCGCCGCCGCCGGCGGCTGTCTCGTACTCGGCTCCGTTCCCCGTCTGCTTCGGGCGGCACGATGGAGCACCGTCCTTGCCTTCGCATTCGGCCTCTGTATTCTGGTTGCCTCCCGTCCTTTTGAGGGAGCCGTAGTCGTCTTGTGCAGCGTGGCAGCTCTACTCAGATGGCGCCTTGCTCGTCAGCTGCCAACGCGATTCGTGGCGGCCGCAATGGCGATCGTCCTGCTCTGTCTTCTTTCCCTCGCAGGATACAACAGAGCGGTCACGGGACATTTCATGAAAACAGCGTACTCGGCTCACCACGAGCAGTACGATGCGACTCCCCTTTTCGTGTTTCAGCCGTTGCCCACCGAGCCCGACTACAGCGACGAGAGACTGCGGAGCTTTCACGTGGATTGGGAGCAGCGCTGGTACAGGGAGCAGCAAACGCTTTCCGGTTGGCTTCGATGGGCTCTCGCCCGCCCGGTGATCGCCAGCCTCGCGTATGGGTTCGGTCCGCCCCGAATCCTTCTCGCCGAGACTCTATGGCTCCCCGGCGCACTACTGCTGCCCATCTTGCTCATTCCGAACTGGATCCGCCGCCGACGTCACATCTTTCCTGTGGCCACGATCATCAGCCTCTTCGCGGCTCTGTCTCTGGTTACCTACTTCATGCCTCACTATCTCGCCGTTGCCTGCGGTCTCTGGATGTATCTGGTGGTGCAGTCCGTTCGCTCCTGCCGGGCAAGGTGCCGTCATACGCGCTACCGTGCGATCGTGGTTCCCGCGATCGTGGCTCTTGGTGTGGTTCACGTCGGGCTTGCGCTTCACAGACAGGAAACGGCGGTTGCACGATTCAGCTCATGGTCCCTGCAGAGAGAGCGCGTGGCAACCCGGATCGCCGGCGATGGGGGTCGGCATCTGGTGTTCGTAGAATACCGTCAGGATTACGGCTACGCGGAATGGGTCTTCAATTCGGCAGAACTGGATGAGCAGCAGGTAATCTGGGCCCGCTCTCTCGGAGAGGAACGCGACCAAGAACTCGTCGACTACTACAGCGATCGCACCGCCTGGCGCCTGTCCGTCCCTCCCGGGGACCGCCCTGTCCCGATTTCCCCGCGAGACCCATCCGCCGGTCAGTGACGGAAGGTCCGCCGTCCGGTGAAGATCATCGCCATTCCGTGCTCGTTGGCCGCATCGACCGCCTCGGCGTCACGCTTCGAACCGCCGGGCTGGACGATGGCCGTCACCCCGGCCTCCGCCGCGGCGTCCACCCCATCGCGGAATGGGAAGAAGGCGTCCGAGGCCAGAACCAGCCCTTCGAGCTCGAATCCCGCCTGCCGGGCCTTGTGCGCCGCGAGGTGAGCCGCATCCACTCGACTCATCTGTCCCGCCCCGATGCCCACGGAGGCTCCGTCGCGCGCCAGCAGGATCGCGTTCGACTTCACGGACTGCACGGCCGCCCATGCGAAGGCCAGGTCTTCCCACTCGGAATCGGTGGGAGATCGGTCGGTCGATACGCTCGCCTCCGAGCGGAGGTCGGAAGGCCGTGCCGGTCTGGGTGATCCCTGGAGCAGTACTCCACCCGTCACTCCGCGCAGGTCGAGACCCTGGGACAGGTGCCCGGTCTGGGCCCCGAAGCGGAGCTCTCCGTCCGGTTCGAGGATCCGGATGTTCTGCTTCCGCTGCAGAATCTGCAGGGCCGTCGCAGCGTAGCCCGGAGCCACCAGACATTCGACGAACAGGCCGGACAGCTCCTCCGCCACCGCCTCGGTCACGGGCTCACTGAACACCACGGTCGAGCCGAAGGCAGACACAGGATCACAGGCCAGCGCCTTCCGGTACGCGTCGGCCGGTGAGCGTCCCACGGCCACGCCGCAGGGGGTCGTGTGCTTCAGGATGGCGCAGGCCGGCTCGGCGCCGCCGAGAAACGGCGCGATCGCCAGGAGGGCTCCGTCGAGGTCCAGGATGTTGTTGTACGACAGCGCCTTGCCATGAAGCTGTCGGAGTCCCGGAATTCCGACGGGTGGGCCGGAAGAGCTGCGGTAGAAGGCCGCGGGCTGGTCGGGATTCTCTCCGTACCGAAGCGTCTGGACCCGGGTGAGGGAGAGCATCAGGTCGGCCGGAAGCTCTCCGGCGGTCTCCGGATCCTCGCGCGGGCTGCGAAGGTAGCCCGCCACCGCGGAGTCATACGCTGCCGTATGCGCGAACACCTTGGCCGCGAGCGTCCGGCGAAACTCCTCGCGCTCCTCCGACGAGTCGATGGCCTCGACCAGGTCGTCGTAATCCGCGGGATCGCACACGGGCCATACGAAGGGGTGGTTCTTCGCCGCGGCGCGCAGCATGGTCGGCCCACCGATGTCGATCTGTTCGAGAGCATCGGCCAGGGTTGTCTCGGGCCGTGCGACCGTTTCGCGGAACGGGTAGAGGTTCACGACCACGATCCCGATCGGGTGGAGATCGTGTCGCTCGAGGTCATGCACGTCGCCCTCGACCGAGAGGCGCGCGAGAAGACCGGCGTGGACCGCGGGATGAAGCGTCTTCACCCGGCCCCCGAGGATCTCCGGGAAGCCCGTGAAGTCCGATACGCCGGTCACCGGGACCGAGGCCTCGCGAATGGCCTGGGCCGTGCCCCCGGTGGAGAGCAGCGTCCAGCCACGCTCGTGCAGCGCACGCGCGAGCTCACCGATACCCGTCTTGTCCGACACACTCAGAATGGCGTACGGCATGGTCGACCTTTCAGTGGCCCGGGCTGCCGGGCATGGAGAACACATCTTCCGGGAACCACGGATCCGCCCAGATCGTCCTGCCCTCCGAACCGAGGCGAAACCGTTCTTCGGCATAGGCGCGAACGATCTCTGGAAGGAGGCGATGTTCCACTCTCAGGACCCTGGACGCAAGGGTCTCGCCATCGTCCGACTCGTGGACCGGGACCGGCCACTGCGCGATGATCGCCCCGTGATCGTACACCTCGTCGACGAAGTGAACGGTCACCCCGGATATGCGGGCTCCGCTCGATACCACGGCGTCGTGCACACGGCGACCATACATCCCGGGACCCCCGAAAGCGGGAAGCAAGGCGGGGTGGATGTTGATCATCCGTCCCCGGTACGCCTTGACGACCCCGGGCGGGATGAGCTTGAGCCAGCCCGCGAGCACCACGAGTTCCGATCCCGCCTCCTCGAGCGACCGGAGAAGCCACTCACCATCCTCGTCGCCCTGCGGCATCACCGCCGCGTTGATCCCGTGCCGGGAGGCACGCTCCAGCGCGCCGATTCCCGGACGGCTGCCGATTACGGTGACGACGCGGACGGGAGCTTCCGCGTCCTCGTGCAGGCGATCGAGCAGGGCCTGCAGGTTGGTCCCCGATCCGGATGCGAGAACGGCGACCGCGAGTGAATCAGACATAAGAGACGTTCCCTGCCCGGTCGGCTATCGCGCCGACTGCGGAAGGCCGAGGCATTCGCGAACGCCCGACAGGAGGTCCGGGACCCGGACCACTCCCGGGGGCACGTCGCCATCATAGGGCTCCCCTTCCCTTGTCACCAGCATGCCCTGCCCCTCCAGCGAAATGGCGGGCAGCACGTCGCGCAGTCGGTCGCCCGCGAACAGCGCCCCGGCCGTCTCGACCCCGAGCTCGGACGAGGCCCTCTCGTACAGCGCCAGCCCCGGTTTCCGGCAGTCACACCGTTCCTCTGGAGCGTGGGGGCAGAAATACGTCGCGTCCACTCTCGCGCCCTCGGCCGCGAGGAGCTCGTTCACCCGTGCTTCGACCGATCGATACGCTTCGAGGGTGAACAGGCCGCGACCGATACCCGATTGGTTCGTAATGACGACCACCGGAATCTCCGCCTCGTTGAGCAGGCGGACGGCAGCCGCCGCACCGGAAAGCAACTCGACGCTCTGCGGGCGGGAGACGTATCCCGTGTCCCGGATCAAGGTCCCGTCCCGGTCGAGAAAGGCCGTCGTCGGTCGTCGGAGCACGGGCCGCCTCACGGCTTCGAGCTCAGGCAGCGCTCCACGGCCTGAACCAGGAGCGGCTCCTCACCTTCGAGCACCGTGCGAAAGTCCAACAGCAGATGGCCGTCTTCGATTCGACCGATGACAGGGGGTTCGTGCGTGCGGAGCATCGCGGCCATGCCGGCCGCTTCTCCGCTGACTTCCCACCCCACGGACGGAATCTCCAGTCCGGGAGCCGAGCCTCCTCCCACCACGGACCGCATCGCTCGAATCGTGACGCGGGCGGCCGCCGGCCCGGACAGCTCTCGATAGGTGGTCCGCGCCCGTCCTTCGACTTGCTCGACTGGCTCGAGCAGCATCCGGAGGACCGGAATCTCGCGCACGGCCCGGTCTCGAGACGCATAGGTCAGCAGAGTCTCTTCCAGCGCCGCCAGCGTCATCTTGTCCACACGGAACGCCCGAATCAGCGGATTGGATCGCAGGCGATCGACCCATTCCGATCGACCGTGGATGATGCCCGATTGCGGACCCCCGAAGAGCTTGTCCCCGCTCCACGTGACCAGGTCCGCTCCCTCGGATACCGACTCCGTCACGCATGGATCGGTCAGCCCCACTCCGAGATCCGACAGCATCAGGCCGGATCCGAGATCGTGAACGACCGGGAGGCCCGTCTCGTGTCCCAGACCGACGAGCTCGGCCAGCGCCGCCTCCTCGACAAACCCCTCGACCCTGTAGTTGGATGGATGAACCTTGAGCAACAATCCCGTGGAGGGATTCATGGCGGATCGATAGTCGTCGATTCTCGTCCGATTCGTCGTCCCCACGGCCCGAAGGAAGGCGCCCGATCGCTCGATTACGTCGGGGACTCGAAACCCTCCTCCGATCTCGACCAGCTCCCCGCGCGACACGATCACCTCTCGGCCCCGGGCGAGCGAGTTGATCACGAGAGAGACGGCCGCCGCGTTGTTGTTGACCACGACCGCCGCTTCGGATCCGGTGAGGTCACTCACGAGAGACTCACAGTGCGCGTACCGATCCCCGCGCCCTCCCGAGTCCAGTTCGTATTCCAGGCTCGAATAGCCGGCAGCGATCTCTGAGGCGGCCCGGATCGCCGACGCCGGCAGCGGAGCTCGCCCCAGATTCGTGTGAAGAACGACTCCGGTCGCGTTCACCACGGGACGGAGCGATCGGCGATCCGTGGACAGGACCGCCCGGACCGATTGGAGGAGGGCGGAGACCTGGGGGGTCGAGGCCTCCCGGCTCACCCGGCTCCGTGCCTCCGAAAGCACCTGCCGGACGGCTCGGGTCACGGGTTCGACTCCCCACCGCTGGCTCAGGGCCCGACCCTCCGCCGACTCGAGCAGGGCGTGGACGGAGGGAAGCTTTCGGCGGGCGTCGGGTCCGACGTCGGCGGCGCTCACGATCCGTCGTCCGCGATGGCCGACTCCTCTTCCGACCCGGATGACGCCCCGGCCTCGCCCGACGGCTCCGATGCCCCATCCGGCGACTCCGTCGACGGAGTCTCGTTCCCCTCTCCAGACTCTTCCGGCACCGGCGGGGGCTCGTACACGAAGGTCGTGTCACCGCCTCCGGGCAGGCCGCGCAGGTTCACGAATCCGCGAGTACTGACCGCATACTCGCCTGCCTCCAGCGGGCGCTCGAGCCGGACGGTGACCAGACGATCGGGGCGAGACCGCTCCGGCTGCCCTAGCGAGTCCCCCGCCACCGAATCGGCCCCGACGGCCTGCGGCACCACGACGGGCGGCAAGGAATCCGCGGCGGCCGGTCCGGCTCGGGCCGAATCGGAGACCGTCTCCTCGGCGGTCGTGTCCTGGCCGATCGTCACACCGACCTCGAAGGTCCTAACCGGCCAAGCCACATCCCCCGAAAGGCTCGCGATGCGAACCGAAGCCGAGTCGAGCGGCGCCTCCGGCTCGAGAAGATCGTCGAACTCCAGCCTCACCGTCAGACTGTCCACGGCCTCGGCACCACCCAGCGCTGGAGGGGTGGAGTCGGGCGGGGTGAGCCACAGCTCCACCTCGACGATGCTGACCGAATCCGTGAGGTCCACCCGGGCGCTGTCGTACGGTTCGAACGCCCGGTCCAGCACGCGGTTCCGGTTCTGGTCCCGGTAGCCGAAAGCCCAGTAGGTCCCGACGGGAAGGCCGAGAAGCGAAAAGTCGCCCGCCGTGTCCGTGACGCTGGCATACGGTATGGAGTCCGCTCCTGTCACGAGAATCGAGATGTCTCTGGCCGGGCGAACCGATTCGCGATCCCAGACCTGCCCGAACGTTCGAGTATCCAGGAACCGGTCTCCCGTGGTGAACAGGAACTCGATCGGCTCGCGCGTCTGGTTTCGAACAAGGTCCCTCAGACCCGGGGGAATTCGGAACGTGTACACGACTCCCGGGCGCCACCCGTCCCGGGGGCGGATCTGCACCTTGGAGCGGCCCGCCTCGACTTCGTAGAGCCACGCAGGCGAGGTCTGGAGGACGCGCTCCACAGAACGCGGATCGGCGAGGGGCTCGTCGAAGCGCACGTACGCCTTGCCGTCCATGTCGGGGACCGCGGTCGCGGGCGCCGGATACATTTCGGTGACGCGCGGCGGCTCGAAGTCTGGACCGGTGCCCGGCGGCATCTCCTCCCGGGCGCATGCGACGACGGTCAGGACGAGCAGGACCGCCAGGCGGAGACGCGATCGGAGGCTCATGTCAGCCCGAGCCGAACGCCTCGCGCTTTTCTTCGAGCACGCGCAGACGATCCTGAAGAGAGAGGGACTTTTCCTTCTCCCTCTGAACGACTTCCGGCGGCGCCTGTTCCACGAATCGATCGTTGGCGAGTCGGTTCCGTGCCCCGTCGAGCAGACCCTGGAGGCGGTCGATTTCCGCCGCGATCCGCTGCCTTTCCCGGTCCAGGTCCACGATGCCCTTCAACGGGAGGAACACTTCGGCCCCCGACCGAAGCACGGCGTGTGCCCCGGGATCGCCGACCGGCAGCGACTCCACCTGCTCGAGTCGGGCGATACGGCCGAGCCGGAGCACTCCTTCACGCTCCGCCTCCAGGGCATCGGCGATCTCCTCCGGGGCTCCCGCCACGATGACATCCACGCTTCTCGAGGGATCGACGCCGTAGTCGGACCGGAGATTCCGAACCGTGCCCACGACCTCCCTCACCGCCTCGAAGGCCGCAAGGGCGGATTCCGCACCGGGAACGGCCTCCGGAGCCGGCCAAGGACCGTGGATGAGCGAGTCGTGCTCGGTGCGGCCCGGCAGGTGGCAGAAGACCTCTTCCGTGATGAAGGGCATGATGGGGTGCAGGAGCCGCAGCCAGCCCTCGAGGACGCTCGAGAAGGTAGCCGCGGCGGCGGCGCGGCTCGCCTCGCCCTTGTCCCCTCGCAGGCGCTGCTTGACGAGCTCGAGGTACCAGTCGCAAAACTCTCCCCAGACGAACTGATACGTGAGCTCCGAGGCATCATGGAGACGGAAGCGCTCCAGCGCATCCGTCACGGCCGCTGCGGTCTCGGCGAACCGCCCGAGGATCCAACGGTCCGCCAGCTCCAGATCGGTCTCCTCCGGTCGGGTGTTCACGTCCTCTTCCGTCAGGTAGCCGAGGCCGAAGCGCACCGCGTTCCACATCTTGTTCGCGAAGTTGCGGCCGACCCGGAACGAGGAGTCGAGATCCTCGTGGTCGAGCTGCAGGTCCGTTCCCAGGGCAGCCGAGTTGACCAGGGTGAAGCGCATCGCATCCGCGCCGAACCGTTGCACCACCTCGAGCGGATCCACGCCGTTGCCGAGTGATTTCGACATCCTTCGACCGCGAGCGTCCCTCACCGTACCGTGCAGCAGGACGTCCGAAAACGGCACCTCGCCAGCGAACTCGAGCCCCGCCATGACCATGCGGGCGACCCAGAAGAAGAGAATTTCAGGCGCCGTGCTCAGGGTATTCGTGGGGTAGAAGACTTTCAGGTCGTCGGTTTCGGCCGGCCAACCGAGAGTGCTGAACGGCCACAGCCATGAGCTGAACCAGGTGTCGAGCACGTCCGGATCCTGCTCGACGGCTCCGCCGCACTGCGGGCACGCCGACGGGTCCTCCCGGGCTACGATCACGTCCGAGCAGGTGTCACAGTACCAGACGGGAATGCGATGGCCCCACCAGAGCTGGCGACTGATGCACCAGTCCCGGACGTTCGTCATCCAGTGCTCGTAGGTGTTTCCGAACCGCTCGGGGTGAAACCGCACGCGGCCGTCCCGGTAGGCCGCGAGGGCCGGCTCCGCCAGCGGCTTCATGCGTACGAACCACTGCAGACTGAGTCTGGGCTCGACGACCGTGGAGCACCGGTAGCAGTGCCCCACGGCGTGCTCGTGATCTTCGACCTTCTCGAGAAGTCCGAGGGCCTCGAGATCGGCGACCACCTGCTCCCGGGCTTCGAAACGATCCAGCCCCCGATACGGCGCCGGGGCGTTCTCGCCGAGCGTCGCATCGTCGTTCATCACGTCGATCCGCGGCAGGTCGTGGCGCAGACCGATCTCGAAGTCGTTCGGATCGTGAGCGGGGGTGACTTTGACGAATCCGGAACCGAACTCCGGGTCGACGAAATCGTCCGAGATCACCGGAATTCGCCGACCCGTGAGCGGCAGGTCCACCTCACGGCCCACCAGGCCGCGGGTCCGCTCATCCCCGGGGTGAACCGCGACCGCCGTATCTCCCAGAAGCGTCTCGGGTCGAGTCGTCGCCACCACCACGTGGTCTCCCTCCGAATCGACGAGGGGATACCGGATGTGGTAGAGGTGTCCTCTCGCGTCCTCGTGTTCGGCCTCTTCGTTCGAGAGCGCCGTCAAGCAGCGCGGACACCAGTTGATGATGTAGTTTCCGCGATAGATCAGCCCCTTGTCGTACAGACGGACGAACACCTCTCGAACCGCGTCGGAGAGACCTTCGTCCAGGGTGAACCGCGTGCGCTCCCAATCGCATGAGCACCCGATCGTCTTCAGCTGCTCGATGATCGTCGAGCCGTACCGATCGACCCAGTCCCAGACCCTCTCCACGAACCGCTCGCGGCCGAGGTCGTGACGCGTGAGCCCCTCACTCGCCAGATCCCGTTCGACCACGTTCTGCGTCGCGATGCCGGCGTGATCCGTTCCCGGAATCCACATCGCGTCCCGTCCCCGCATGCGTTGAAACCGGATCAACACGTCCTGGATGGTGTTGTTGAGCCCGTGCCCCATGTGCAGGGCTGCGGTCACGTTCGGAGGTGGTATCGCGATGACGTACGGAGAGCTCGCGTCGGAGGCATCGACGTGGAAGTCGCCACGGTCGATCCAGCGCTGGTACAGCGGCCCTTCGATCCCGGTTGGATCGTAGCGCGGGCTCAGCTCGTGTCTGATGGCTTCGTCGTTCATGATGTCACGTGTGGTGGGTCGCTCCGCCTGGCGAGCGGTTCAACGAGGGGAACAGTTTAGCGGCCGCGAGTCTCAGTCGCGAGGCGCCCGGCCGCCCGCATCCGTCGTATCCGCCTCGACTGCCGTGGAGTCCTGTTCTCGCCGCGCCACTTCTTCGTCGCTTCGGCGTCGCATCTCCTCGAGGCGTTCCTGCTGCGTTCGCTGCACCTCGGTCTCGAAGTCCTGCCGCTGGATATCCGCCAGATCCCGGGCCTCCTGCCGGAGCTCCCGGCCGAGCGGTCCCTCGGCTGCGAAGAGCGCACCGACGTTCATCGGAATCACGACGCCGCCCAGGACCAGACCGTCCGGTGTCACCCCCCACTGCTGGTCGCCCTCCCCGTACAGCCACTCCACCGCCCGCCGTCTCTGCTCTTCCGTCAGCGAGAGACTGTCCAGCATCGCGGCGAGCCGCGACCGGATGATCCCCTCCGCCCGGGAGAACTGATCTTGGAGATACTCGGGTAAAGGCTGGTCCGAGAAGTCCTCCCACAGCCGCGGGTCTCCCTCCTGAGGGCGGAGCCGCTCCGCGTTCGTCAGGCCGGGGCCGGTATCCTCGCCCGCTCCGGCCGGCCGCTGCGCCGCCCCTGGCGTCGGAGGCTCGGGACGCTCGATCTCGTCCTGCTCCGCCGGCAGCTCGAGCACTTCCTCGGCGGGCTCCTCCGATTCGATCTCCGCGATGTCGATGACCTCGAGACCGACGACGGGTCGAGGAGGCAGCTGAACCGGGCTGAAGCTCCGCATGCCGATGTAGAACTGTCCCGAAAGGAGGAGCGCGACCAGCGCATGGAGCACGAGGGAGACCAGGAGGCCGGTGCGCACGGAGCGCCGGTAAGTCCGGGCGCGCGCGGCGGCCATCGTGGCCGGTGCTCCTCGGGAGGGAGCGACCTCCTGCCTCTCGACCCCGTGGCGATCACTCAAACGGCCTCCCGGATCCTCCGGCCGGCCTCTTTCCACTCCTCTTCCGGGACGGCGAGGGAGGCCCTGACGAATCCCTCTCCCCCTGCCCCCATGGCCGAACCCGGTAGCAGGACCACGCCACGCTCGAGAAGCAGGCGTCGGCAGAAGTCCTCGGACGTCTCACCAGTCGGGACGGGAAACCACAGGTACAGGGTGCCACGGGGCGCCTCCACCGTCAGCCCGGCCGCCCTGAACGCTTCCACCGCCGCGTGCCGGCGCCGATCCAGCTGATCCAGCGAGGCTCGGATGTACGGATCGGGATCGGACAGCACGGCGGCCCCTGCCGCCTGGAGCGCCATGAACGCTCCGGTGTCGAAGAAGGTCTTCACCCGGCGCAGCGCCGCGATCAGCTTGCGGTCGCCGGTGGCCCACCCCAGCCGCCAGCCCGTCATGTTGTACGTCTTGGACATGGAGTGAAACTCGAGTCCGACCTCCTTGCCACCCTCCATTTCGAGGAGCCCAGGGGCTCGAAATCCGTCGAACGTGATTTCCGAATAGGCGTTGTCGAAGAGCAGAACGGCGCCCCGCTCCCGGCACGCGTCGATGACTTCCTGGAGGTACGCCCGCTCGGCCACCGCGCTGGTCGGGTTGTTCGGGTAGTTGAGATACACCAGGCGCAATCGGCCGCGAGCGCCGAGAATCGTCTCCGGAGGGACCAGGAATCCCTCGTCGGCGCGCAGGGGAACGCGAATCACGTCGGCACCTGCGAAGTACGCACCGCCGAAGTACGGTGCGTAGCCGGGATCGGGAATGAGGACGGCATCTCCCGGATCGAGGACCGCGAAAGCCGTGAGGGCGATCGCCTCCTTACTCCCGATGACCGGAAGCACCTCGAGGTCCGGATCGATCTCCGCGCCGAAGCGTCGCGACAGCCAGGCGGCGATCGCCGCACGATACTCGGGCAGACCGCGCTGGAAGCCGTACTTGCTCAAAGCCGGATCTCCGGCTGCCTCCCGCAGCTTCTGAACGGCGATCTCCGGGATGGGCAGCCCCGGATCGCCGACCCCCAGGTCGATGATGTCCCGTCCCTCCGCCCTCAGGCGGGCCTTCAGATCGGGGACGTCCGCCAGGGGATACGGCGGCAGTCCGTCGAGTCGGTTCGGCGCGCGCCAGACGCCCTCCCTCGCCCGCGTCGATACGCGGGCGGTCATCCCTCCGTCTCGCGATGTGTTCACGTCTTCAGCGCCTTCTTCCGGGCGGCCGGATACAGAACGTTGTTCAGGATCAGGCGGTAGCCGGCCGAGTGTCTGTGCCGATCGAGATCCGTCGGTGGATCCCCCACCAGATGTTGCGGATCCTCCGGATCGTGCCCTCCGAGGAACGTGAAACTCCCTTCCCCGAGTGTGCCGTGCAAGTACTTGATGACCCCGTTCGCCGGATCCCGGGCGAGGACCGTGATCCCCGGCTTCACCCGCTCGGGATTGAAGCTGGTCGTGAGCCCGTAGTAGTCGGGCAGGACGCGTTCGTGCGACTGGGTCAGCATCGCGGGCACGGGATCGATCCCGGCGCTGAAATCGAACAGCTCGAAGCTGGCGAGAGGCAGCCTCCAGGGGGTGTTGACCTGGTGGCCATCGATGTCGCTGAACGCGCTGATCGAACCGTCCAGGACCAGTCGAGCTCCGCTGAAGGCGAGCGCCGCCTCCCAGACCATGGCCTCGCCGGCCCCCGGATCCGGCGGAGTCCCGTCCGCGAACGCGGCGGCCATGTCCACGTCTCGTCCGGCCAGAGCCAGGTCCAGCGTCTCGGTTGCCGTGCACATGGCGAAGAGCAAACCCCCGTTCTCGACGTACCGCCGAATCTCTCCGGCAACCGCCTTCTTCAATTCGGGAACGTCCGTGTACCCGAACTCCGCCGCGACCGCTTCGTTCCGCTCGACTTCCTCGCGGAGCCACTCGGATCCCGCGTAGCCGAGGTAGAACTTCGAGTACTGTCCCGTGAAATCCTCGTGGTGGAGATGAAGCCAGTCGAAACGTCCGAGGCCCTCCGAGAGCACCTCGCGGTCCCACACCCGGGTGTATGGGATGTCGGCGTACTCGAGAGCCAGCGTGACCGCGTCATCCCACGGGGACGAGTTGGGGGGGGTGTACACGGCCACCTCGGGAGCTTTCTCGAGCGGCACCGATTCCATGTTCGACTGCTCGACCCGCTCCCGGATCGCCGCGATCTCGCGCCCGGTCTGCGGCTCTACGGTCACACCCATCAGCGCAGCTCGCCGGCGCACGCTCTCCGAGGCCGGGAGCAGGAAGGCCCCTCCCCGATAGTTCAGGAGCCACTCGGCCCGCAGCCCCCCGGCGATGGAACGGTAGACGAGCCCGTACGCCCGCAGGTGGTTGGACTGCCGACCGTCCATGGGAACCAGCAGCGTCTGGGCCGAGAGAACCCGGGGAGATCCCAGAACGAGCAGGACGAGAAGGCAAGCGTCCCTCCATTTCATGCGCCGGCCTCTTCCGACCCGGCGGCGGCCAGCATCCGGCGAGCGACCGGCGCGAGGACGCTTTCCGGGTATTCGACGATCAGGCGCTCCAGCCATTCCCGGGCCTGCGCCGGGTCGGTCGCCCGCACGGAGCGGGCCAGCTCCAGCATCGCCCGGGGAGCAGCTGAAGATTCAGGCCAGCCCCTCACGATCTCCATGCGAATCGCGGCCGCCGCGTAGTCTTCGCCGGAGGCTTCCGCTTCCTCGGCCGCGAAGGCGGCCAGCTGGTCCCCACCGTAGACTCCCGTCGATGCCCACTCGCTCGCGGCCGAGACGAGCGTCCTGAAGTCACCGGTGCTCCGGCAGCGCGACAGGACCTCCGCCATCGATCGAAGGAGCTCGGGATCGGCTCGGTCGAGCAGGGCAAGACGTCGGAGCGCCTCCACTCGAACCTCGGGCGGATCCGTAGGAACGGCCGCTGCGAGCTCGAGATTCGACCGAGCCCCGTCGGGCTCGCCGGCCAGGATATCCAGGCGGCCCCGCGTGTTCCCCTGGAGGGCCGCTTCAGGAGGATTGGCGGGCGAAATGCCGTCGAGGACCGCGGCAGCTGCCTTCAGATTCCCCTGGTCGAGCCAGCTGTCGGCCGTTCTCACGCTCATCCGGGCGAATTCCAGTCCGGCGGCTGGATACAACGAACGGTACTCCTGCAGGATCTCGCCGGCCCTGGCCGGTGAACGGTCGACGGTCAGATCGTGCAGACGCCGAAGGGAGAGCTGGTGCAGATCGGATCCAGGCGCCACCGAAGCCCGGAGTCTCTCGAACGCAGCCCGGGCACGATCCGCCGCCCCGGCATCCGCAGCGTACGTCGCAGAGACAGCCAGCCAGTACTGCTCATCCGACGCGCTGCGACTCTGCTCCGCCAAGATCTCCGCCGCCCACCCCGCACCCGACGGGTCCCCCGCGTCCGCCGATCGCTGCACGTAGTCACGCAGCATCTCCTGCGCGGCTGCTTCCGGGAGGTCGCGCGACAACGCCGCCACCAGTTCCCGGGCCCATTGGTATTCTCCTACTGACAGCGCGAGGTCGACCGCCCCGCGGCGTTCGAGCACGCTCGCCGCTTCCGAGCTCACCTCGGTCCGAAGCGCGGCTACGGCCTCGGCGCCCCCACCCTCGAGCGAAACGATGCCACGCTCCACGGCCTGTACCCCCGGATGGCCCCAGGCCAGCATCGCACGCCACTCCCGGGCCAGCCTCTCGTACCGGCCGAGCTCCGCCTCGAGCGCCGCCAGCTCCTGCACGAACAGCCGGCTCGAGCCGAGCCGGTCTCGACCCTCCCGGAGCACGGAAGCCGCCGCTTCCGTGTCCCCCGCACTCGCCTCGAGCGCCGAGAGCTCCAGCCATGCCTGGGCCTGCTCCGGCGCTTCGTCGATCCACGCCCGGGCCACGCGGCGCGCGCTGTCCGGCAGCCCGGCGGCCGCGAGCGTTCGAATCCAGAGTTGCCTCACGGCCACCAGCCCCGACTCGTCCGAGCGGACGGCTTCCTCCACTCGCACGAGAGCACGGCCGGGATCGTCCGCCCTCTCGGCCATCTGAGACAGGAGCAGCAGAGCGGACACGGATCCGGGCTCGCGGTCCAGCAAGGCCTCCAGTGCGAGCATCGCTCCGGCCCGGTCCCCGGCGCGCTCCAGCCGGCTCGCCTGCTCGAGGACCCTCCTCTCCCGAAGGGCCGGGTCCGCCGGCTCCTGCCCCGATGCCGTCCCGACGGCCCCGCCGACCCCGAGCAGGCAGACCGCCGCGATCCACCGCGCGCTCCTCACGGAATCGTCTCCGTCGAGGCGCGGTTCAGCCGGTCGAAGTAGTCGTACACGAGGCGTCGCTGCAGAGCATCCAGGGCCCTCATGCTCTCCTCCGCCGGATACGGATACCGCGGACCGGCGGGGATCACCTCCCCGTCCGCGGGCACGAAGGCGAAACCGGCCTCCGCGGTCCTCGCCTCACGGCGGCTCGAATCTTCGTCGTCGCGCTCGAGCGAGCGTCCCGCGTCCAACAATCGGCGAAACAGTCGTTCCTGCCGAGCCACGGTCTCAGGCGTCAGAACCCCGGATCCGAGCTGGCCGGCCAGGATCTCCGCCTCCGTGGCCAGCTCACCGGGACGTCCGGTCAGTCCCTCCGCAGTCGGGTCCTCCGCGAGCCTCTGCAACCCTTCCGCCACCTCCGCCTGCCCCGCCGCCAGTCCGGGCAGTTCGTCCTCCATCGGTTGTCCGCCGCGCATCCTCAGCAGCAGGTCTCCCGCGGCCTCGTTGAGTCCCGCCTGTTGACGACCGAGCCGCGAGAGCCTCTCCAGCGCCTCCTCCATCCCGGTAGCCGAGGAGGCCTGCTCCATGGCGCGTCGACTGCGGATCAGAGCACCCGCCAGATCCGAAAGCGCCTCCACGGATGACTCCGCTTGACCCAGCGCCTGCGTCCTGCTCCCACCTCCTCCGGAGAGCGTCCGCTCCAGTGCATCCATTTCCCGGCCGGCCCGAGCCGCCGCCGGACCCGAGCGCCGATCGAGGAGGGCCGTCTTGCGCCCGGCCTCCGCAAGTGAGCGAGTGAGGTTGTCCAGCCCTTCCCGGAGACCGGCCTGTGTGGACTCCAGCTCCTCCTCGGGGTCTCCCCGCCGCAACGCGTCCGCCACCCGGCTCTGCTGCTCCGCCAGGTCGAGGGCCTCGGCAGCCGCTCTCTCCACGACCTGACGGGAGTCCGCGCCCCATTCCTGGGCGAGCTGCCGTGCGGCGGCGTCCAGCCGGTCCCGCGCCCGATCGAGCGCCTCCGCAGCCGACCGGGACCCATCCTCGCTGGCCGGGTCGGTTCCGGCGGCATCTGCACTTCGTCGCAGGTCCCGGGCGGCGGACCGAGTGCTCTCGCCAGCCTCCCGACCGCTTCGGGCCGCCCGCGAAGCCTCCTGTTCTTCCAGCCCCTCCACCAGCGCTTCCAGTCGATCCGACAGGGCTTCGGCCTCAGCGGCCGCGGTCTCCTGCCGTTCCGCCCACGCCGCGTCTCTCGCCGTGGCCTCCAACTCCCTTCGCTGGCGTGTCGCCAGCTCGGCAGCCGCTTCACGGGCCGCCTCGAGAGACTGCTCGAGGGCCACGCGTTCCATCAGGCCGAGCGCCTGCTCCAACCGCTCGGACACATCCGTGCTTCGCCCGGAGAGATCCGAGAGCGCTTCGCGAAGCTCGTCACGGTCCAGTCGACCCAGCGCCTCGTTCAGCGCCTCGATTTCGTCGGCGAGACCGGAGGTGCGAAGCTCGTCCAGCAGGCGGGTCAACTCGCTCAGCTGGCGCTGTAGCTTCGGGTCGGGCCACGGGGAGCCTGCGACCTGTTCTCGCAGCGCCTCGAGGCGCTCGCTGTTCCTGGCCAACTCCTCCTGTACCCGCTCGGCCTCCCGAAGAAGATCCCTCGACTCCTCGGCCGAGGTGAAATCCGGGCGTGAAGGAGAGTCCGGAGTCTCCCGGGCCAGGGGACTCTCTCGCTGCGTTCGGCGCTCGGCCTCCCGGGCGGCCCTTGCGAGCTCTGAGGCCCGACTCGAGAGAGAACGGATCTCCCCGGTGAGGCCCTCCGCCTCCTGCACGCTCCGGGCGCGTCGCTCGGCCAGGCTGGCCATCCGGACACGCAGGGTGTCCGTGATGGTGGCCCTCGTGGAGGGGTTTCGATCCGCCGCACGGGCGTACATCGCGACCCGATCCCCGGGGAGCAGATCTTCGGCGCTCAGGTTCAGAAGGGGCCGGGCAACGAGGCGCCGTGAACCCTCGACCCCGGCGAGGGCTTCTCGGCGGCTGGCTCCGCGCCGGTTCGCCGTGGTCTCCCGCCACCACACCAGCTCCACCGAAGCGAGCCCCTGATCGTCCGCGGCCTCAACCAGAAGGGGCAGCTCCGCATCGGGCTCCGGAGCGGCTTCGGAGACCAGCGAGAGTCGAAGCTCCGGCGGCGCATCCGCCAGGACGGACAGCTGGACCTCGGTTGCAGCCCGTGCCCGGGGCACCTCACGGAGCGGGACGGGAAGCCACGACAGGAGGGCGCTGCGTTGGGCCACGAAGCCTCCGTCGGCCCGCTCGCCGTCCACGGTGAGCCACAGGGTGTCCGTTCCGGCCTCCCCGGCGCGGATCATGCCGAGACGCCGCAGTCCGTGGTTCGCACGGGCCGAGAAATCCAGGCGCGTCCCCCGGGGTACGCGGACGAGGGGCGGGAAGCCCCGCAACTTCTCATCCGGTCGGTCCAGGTAGCCTGGAAATCGCAGGGACACCTCCAGGTCTACGATCGTCACCGGGTCGACCGGGACCACGGTGAAGGTATCCGTCACGCTTCCTTCCCCGTCCGTCACCCAGAATCGGATCTCTTCATCGACCGGATCGAGTCGCGCCGCGGCCACACCGCCTCCCACCCGCAGCGTGTCCTGTCGAATGGGCCTCCCGGGACGCCTCGAACGCACGTACACGTGCTCCCGCCCCACGGCAGAGATCCGGTAGGAAAACGACGCTCCACGCAGCACCTCTCCGCCGGGCGGCGTCACCTCGATGGGAGGCGGGGGCGGAGGAAAAGCCACGGCCCAGGGCCGAAGAAGCGTCGCTGCCATGCGCCCCGCACCATCCGGCTGGCCACGAACGCCCAGAGCACCGGCGATGAACGCGAGCCCGAGGATCGGGATCGTGATGCGCAGAGACGCGTGGAGCTCAGCACGGGCATGGGGAAGCAGCTCGGCCGTTCGGCAGCCCCGCAGCGCTGCGGCGACCCGATCCCGCTGGTGGACGGAGAGTTCCCGAGAGCCAAACGACTCCCCACCCAGTTCCAGGGCCCCCACCACCTCGCCGCGCCCGAGACCTCGCGCACGCTCCACCTCTTCCGACCGCCGGGGCGTGCGGAACTCCCGCAGGGTCACCCCGGCGCTGAGTCCGGCCAGGAAGATCATCGCGAGCTCGAAGCCGACGAGCAGGATGGGCAAGACCGAGCCGGATCGCTCGAACGGCCGCGGGAAGACCCAAATCAGCAGAGCCGCGATCAACGCCGCGGCCGCCATCACCCCCACCGCCCGCGTCGCCGCGACCCTTCTCCCCTGTCTGCGGATAGCCGCCACGACCCGGGCAAACTCGAGGCTCGCCTCGGAAGACGTCACTTCCCTTCCGCCACCCGCAGAGCCAGCTCGTAGGCCTCGTTCCGCGTCATCCCGAACTCCACCCGTACGCGTCGCACGATCTCCTGCGTGGTTCGTCCTTCAGCGATCATCTCCCGGGCGAGCCGGACTGCCTTCTCGGGGTCAGGCAATTCCGATCGGTCCGTACCCGGCCGACCACGCAGGACGAGCGTGATTTCCCCTCGCACCCTGTCCTGGCTGTAGTAGTCCAAGAGGGTCTTCACCGTTCCGTGCCGCACTTCCTCGTGAAGCTTGGTCAGCTCACGACACACGACGCAGGGACGATCGCCGCTGTCAGCTTCGACCCACTCGGCAAGGAGGCTTTCGAGACGCCCCGGAGCCTCGAAGACCACGACGGTGTCCGGCGACTGCAGAACCTGCCTCATCCACTCGGCCCGAAGCCGGCCCTTGCGCGGCGCGAATCCCATGAACAGGAAACGGGAAGCGGACATTCCGGAGGCGGCCAGGGCGGCCGTAACGGCGGATGGACCGGGAATCGGCTCGATCCGATGCCCTGCCTGCGCTACCGCTCCCACCAGCCTGGACCCCGGGTCCGACACCGTCGGTGTTCCGGCATCGGAGATCAGTACGCACCGATCCCCCTGGTCGAGCCGGTCGAGAATCTCCTCCACGCGTGCTACCTCGTTGTGCTCGTGCAGCGAGCGGAGCGTGGCCTTGAAGCCGTAGTGGCGCAGGAGGGTCGCGCTGTGCCGGGTGTCCTCCGCATAGACGACGTCGGCCGTCTCCAGGGTCTGGAGAGCACGCGTCGAGAGATCGGCCAGGTTGCCGATCGGTGTGCTTACGATCGAAAGAGTTCCCGTCCCCATGTGAAGCAGGCGCCCTCCTCCCGAAGCCCGGAAGGAGGGCGCGACCTCCATTCTGGCTGTGTGCGCGATTCAGATGTGTTGCTTGATCTTCTCTTCCAGGTGG
This sequence comes from Candidatus Benthicola sp., assembly GCF_058719085.1. Classification (NCBI taxonomy): domain Bacteria; kingdom Pseudomonadati; phylum Gemmatimonadota; class Gemmatimonadia; order Candidatus Palauibacterales; family Candidatus Palauibacteraceae; genus Candidatus Benthicola; species Candidatus Benthicola sp. Next base: position 10,037 of record NZ_JBZQEK010000198.1, on the reverse strand, counting down.
GACTTGGGCACGGCGCCGACCACCATGTCCACCAGTTCCCCGTCCTTGAAGTACAGGATCGTCGGAATCGAGCGGATGCCGTAGCGCTGCGAGGTAACCCGGTTCGAATCGACGTCCAGCTTGCCGACCTTCACCTGGCCGGCGTACTCCCCGGCGAGCTCGGCCACCACAGGGCCCACGAGCCGACAGGGACCGCACCACTCGGCCCAGAAATCCACCATCGCGAGTCCTTCGCTGGACTCGATCTCCTGCTCGAAGTTGCCGTCTGTCAATTCGACGAGTTGTGCCGTTGCCACGTCCTTGCCTCTTTCCAGTGGAAATGCTTCGTTCGCGATTCTAGTTTCGGGGCACACGCCCCCGTTCCCGAGCGGGGGCCTCACCGGCCCCGGAGCACGGAATGTTCAAGATCGATCACATCGGTATCGCGGTCAATTCCATCGAATCCGCAATTCCCCTGTTCCGCGCCCTGCTTGGGGAAAACCCGGCCGGGCGGGAGTCGGTTCCCACCGAGGGGGTCGATGTCGTCTTCTTCGGCCAGGGGGACGGGCGCGTGGAACTGCTGGAAGGCCATGACGCTACCTCGCCCATCTCCCGTTTCCTGGAACGACACGGACCGGGACTGCACCACGTGTGCTTCAGGGTTCCCGTCCTGGAGGACGCCATAGCCCGTCTCGCGGAAGCGGGCATTCGACCCATCCCGCCCGGCATCCGCCATGGGTCGGGCCACACCGAGGTCGCGTTCTTCCACCCCAGGGACTGCGGGGGTCTCCTCGTCGAGCTCTCCGCTCCGGCGAGGACCGCCGAAGGCGAACCTGCCTAGCCCGTGACCGAGGCCGTCAGTGCGTCCAGGTTCAATCTCTCCACGAACCACCTGCCGGATCCATCCTGAACGGTCACGACCGGAATGGCCACGGCCCCCTTCCGCGTCCCGCTCATGCGGGCTACCCAACGGACCCGATCGGGCCCGAGCTGCGCCAGATTGGCCTGCTCGAGTTCGTAGCCCTCGTGTTTCAGGACCCCCGACAGGAAGATCATTCGCTGCTCGACGTTCGTGACCCCGAACTCTTTCACGGCCGGGCCCGACCCGGTCCCGAACAGGTTCATCATCCGGGTATAGTCTCCGGCGTTCGCCCCGTCGAGGAAGCCTCGCACGGCGAGCTCGGAGGTGGACGCACCGTACGGGCCATCCGACGGTCCCGCGGACTTCGACGAACAACCAGCCAACGCCGCGACCCATAGCCCGGCGACCACGAGACCGATCCGTACCCGGCTCCCTGCTGTCCTTTGAATCAAGAGAATCTCCGCGGCTGGGTGGCGTTTCCTCAATGCGCGTAATGTGACGGCGGGGAGAGGGCCGTCAAGACCGACCCTCTCCCCTCGAAGCATCAACCCACGTTCTCGCCGACCTTGCGAAACGTCAGCCCGTCGCCCTCGCCTGCGTCGATCTCGATGACATCGCCGTCGGCGAAGCGACCCTCCAGAAAGGCCATCGCGAGCGGATCCGACACGAGATGCTGGATCGCCCTCTTGATCGGGCGCGCCCCGAACGCAGGGTCGAAGCCCGCTTCGGCGATGCGCTCGCGTGCGGGCTCGGTGACCACGAGGCTCACCCGACGCTCGCCGGCGAGGCTCGCGAGCCGCTCCAGCTGCAGTCCCACCACGGCGGACAGCTGCTCCCGACCCAGCGGCTTGAACACCAGGATCTCGTCGATCCGGTTGATGAACTCGGGGCGGAAGTTCTGGAACAGCGCCTCCCTGACCCGACCTTCCACGTTCTCCCAATCGTCCGCCTGCCGATCCAATATGTACGCGCTGCCGAGATTGCTCGTCATGATCAGAACCGAGTTCCGGAAGTCCACCGTCCGGCCCTGCCCATCCGTCAGACGACCGTCGTCGAGGATCTGCAGGAGCACGTTGAACACCTCCGGGTGGGCCTTCTCGATCTCGTCGAACAGCACGACGCTGTAGGGGCGCCGACGAACCGACTCCGTCAACTGCCCGCCTTCATCGTAGCCCACGTATCCCGGAGGGGCCCCGATCAGCCGCGATACCGCATGCCGCTCCATGTACTCGGACATGTCGATGCGGACCATCGCGTCCTCGTCGTCGAACAGGAATTCGGCCAGCGCCCGCGCCGTCTCCGTCTTTCCGACCCCGGTGGGCCCGAGGAAGATGAAGCTCCCCACCGGCCGATCGGGATCCTGCAGGCCGGCCCGGCTTCGACGCACGGCGTTGGCCACTGCCGTGATCGCCTCGTTCTGGTTCACCACGCGGCGATGCAGGTGGTCCTCCAGGTGCGTGAGGCGATCCTGTTCCGTTTCCATCATCCGGGAAACCGGGATGCCCGTCCACGAAGCCACCACCTCGGCGATGTCCTCCGGACCGACCTCCTCCTTGAGCAGGCTGTCTTCCGCCTGCAGTCGCTCCAGCTCCGCCTCCGCCTCCTCGAGCTCGTTTCTGAGGCGAGGGATCTCACCGTACGAAATCTCGGCTGCCCTCTGCAGATCTCCGGCACGCGTGGCCTGCTCGGCACGAACCGAGGCTTCTTCTGACTGCCGCTTGAGGGCGCGGACTCGCTCGATCGCTTCCTTCTCGAGGCCCCACCGGGCCTTGAGACCCGCCAGTTGCTCCCGGATGCCGGCAAGCTCGGTCTCCAGATCGGCCAGCCGCTCGGCGCTTCGCGCGTCTCCCTCTTCCCGCAGGGCCTCGCGCTCGATCTCCAGCTGCGTGGCCCGGCGCTCGAGCACGTCGATCTCCTCGGGCATCGAATCGATTTCGATCCGGAGCCTGGACGCAGCTTCGTCCATGAGGTCGATGGCCTTGTCCGGCAGGAAGCGGTCACCGATGTAGCGGTCCGAAAGCCGCGCAGCGGCAACCAGCGCCGGATCGGTAATCCGGACCCCGTGATGAACCTCGTACTTTTCCTTGAGGCCGCGCAGGATACCGATCGTCTCCGCCGGTCCCGGCTCTCCCACGAACACGGGCTGGAACCGACGTTCCAGCGCCGGGTCCTTCTCGATGTGCTTTCGATACTCGTCGAGGGTAGTGGCCCCGACCATCCGGAGCTCTCCTCGCGCGAGAGGCGGCTTGAGCATGTTCCCCGCATCCACTGCGCCCTCAGCCGCCCCGGCCCCGACGATCGTGTGAAGCTCGTCGAGGAACAGGATGTATCGGCCCCTGGCTTCAGTGATCTCCTTGAGGGCCGATTTGAGCCTCTCCTCGAACTCGCCCCGGTACTTGGCCCCCGCCAGCATGGCGCCGATGTCGAGCTGGATGAGGCGCTTGTCCTTGAGGCTCTCCGGGATGTCGCCGGCCACGATGCGCTGGGCGAGACCCTCGGCAATGGCGGTCTTACCGACGCCGGGCTCCCCGATCAGAACGGGGTTGTTCTTGGTTCGCCGCGAAAGCACCTGAACCACACGCCGGATCTCCGCGTCACGGCCGATCACCGGATCGAGGTCACCGGCTCTCGCCCGCTCGGTCAGGTCCACTCCGAAACGCTCGAGCGCCTGATACTTGTCCTCCGCCTCCGGGTCCGTCACCCGGTGCGGCCCCCGGACCTCGCCGATGGCCTCTCTGAGCATCTCCTGCGTGGCGCCCTCCGCTGAGAGGATGTCCCTCGTGCTGCTGGCCCTGGAACCAGCCAGCGCCACCAGAAGGTGCTCGGTGGACACGTACTGGTCCCCCATCGCCCGTGCCTCTCCGTCCGCATCGTCCAGCACCCGTCCGAATTCCCGGCTCGCGCTGGGGGCGGCATCCGTCTGACGCGGCAACCTCGCCTTCCGTTCGTCTACGGCTGCCCGTACGGCCTCCGGTTCCGCTCCCACCTTGCGAAGGACCGGCACCACGATTCCCCCCTCCTCCTCGAGAAGAGCATCCAGGAGGTGCACGTCTTCGACGGTCGGGTTTCCTTCTCTACGCGCATCCTCGGCAGCCGCCTGCAGAGCGCGCCCCGCTCTCACGGTCAATCGATCGGCTGGTATCATGTATGTTCCTTCCGTCTCGCCTCGTTTCTTTGTTGCCTGAAACCCGGGCATGGCTCGGGCTTCCGTACGGCCGGATCAGAGGGGCAAGAGCCATGCCCGGGAAGACCCTCCGCGGTGTGCCGCGATGGCACGGAAAGCCGCCACGGAGGCGCGATTCCAGACTGCCGGCAACGCCTTCTGCCCTTACGGCAGGTCAGCGGAGGAGTGGACCGTACAGCACCGCGTTGGTCACGAGCACGAAGTTCGCAGGCCACATGAGACGAAACAGCGGATCGTCAGCGAATAGAATCACTTTACCTCTTCCATGCCTGACGACAGACAGCCAGGCGGAGGAGGCGATTTCCTCGAGCTTGGCCGGGCTCACCGCCCCGCTGATCGCCGAGACGGCCGGACCGAAGGCCGCCACGGTCTCGAGTGGCGACACGGGCTCGAGCCGCAGGTCATCCAGGTGCAGCGCGAACGACCGGCCATCGGCGTTGCCCGACGTCGCACCCCAGGCCAGAGGATGGCCCTCGTCGAGCCGAAGCGGGAGGATGATGCCCGTGATCTCATCGTCCCACGCGTCGGAGGTCCGTTCCGCGATCGTGCGGAGACCCTGCCGGCGCCGATCCTCTTCCGTTTCCGGGCCCCCTCCTGAACGAAGCTCGAGTTCCAGCTCCGATGCGGCCCAGCGGGCGGCCGCACCGAAAGCGATGAGGGTGCCGCCTCGACTCGCCCAGTCGGTGAGGGTCTCGACGACTTCGTCCCCGGCCCGACGTGGACTGCCCGCCGGGAGCACGACGACGTCGTAGCCATCCAGATCGCCGACCTGAAGAGATGCCGCCTCCAGCGCATCGAACTGGATTCCCGAAAGTGCCTCGAGCAAGTACCACGTCGATCCGACGCTCGTGGGATAGAACCCCCTTCCGGACAACAGGGCGATCCGAACGTCGCGGAGCGACAGAGATGAGCCGGTACCGAGATCGCGTCCTCGACTCGTGATGCCGCTTCGAACCGGCGTCGCCAGAGGAGCGACATCGGCTGCACTCAGCTTCTCGACCGCCCCGTCATCACCGGGCAGAAAGACGGTGCCGGCCGGCCACTCCTCGCCCCCCTGCTCGAACCCGGCCGTCAGGGCAAAGGCTCTTCCACCGGCTTGCACATAGCGGAACAGCGGCCCGGCTGCCTCGAAATCGGGACGAACCAGCCAGCCGTAGGCCGGCTCCGCGGGGGTGGTCACGGACTCGCCCCGGTAGGCCGGCACCTCTGAGAAGCTCCCCACCTCCGATGGATCCGTGGTGTGCGTCTCGACCCCGAAGGCGTACGGGAGGGACCAGGCCGTGATGTCATAGGTGCGTCGCACGTCCTCATCGAGGACGGTCTCGGACTGAAGCAGGGTAATCGCGAGCCGCCCCCGCGCCTGAGCGGATCGCACTCGATAGGTCCCGGTCGGAAAGTCCGTCCGGGCTTCGAACCCCGGGTACGGCACGGCCGTCGCCCGAAACGCATCGCTGGCCTGATCCACCCGGATTCCCTGTTGCTGCAGCGCGGCCACGAGCCGCCGAGCCGGCCGGGGATCCGGTCCGGGCACGAGAAGGAAATCGACGGGCGCATCCGCCTGCGACCTGTGAAATCCGACGAACTCCCGCAACAGATCGGTCTTGCGGGCAGCAGCGGCCTCGAGGGTCGTCCAGCCGGCCACCCGGTGATGCGTGGCTCTCTCCTCCAGGGTAAGGATCCTTCCGTCCGGCCTCTCCACCGCCAGACCCGCTCTTCCGCCTCCAGCCTGCTCGTACGTCATTCCGATCGCTCCGACGAGGCTCGGCCACGAGTCTCCGAAGCCGGGGTAGAACAGATCGAACGTCTCGGCCGTGTAGTACAGCCAGCGCCTGCGATCGAACGCCGCCGCGTTCGCGCGGCCGAAATACTCCGCCCACCGGGCCGTGTAATCCGGATAGATCGGATTGACCGGCTCATCCGAAGGAAAGAAGAAGTAGCTGCTGGAGTAGCCCATTTCGTGGAAGTCCACATGAACCTGAGGATTCCAGAGCTGCCAGGCCGCCAGCCGGTCCCGAGTCTCCTGCTGCGTCGCCCAGGTCCAATCACGATTCAGGTCGAACAGGTAGTGGTTGTATCGGCCGCCGGGCCACGGCGGGTGGTGCTCCCGGCTGTCGGGACTCGGGTTCGGGACGGCGCCCCTCGTGCCTCGATACCATTGAACGTAGCGGTCGCGTCCGTCCGGATTGGCCATCGGATCGATGACCACGACGAGCGAGTCGAGCAGGACCCGCCCGTTCTCGCCTGCCACGGCCAGGTCCCAGGCCGTCCACAGGGCCGCCTCGGTCGACGCGGCTTCATCGCCGTGCACCCCGTACGTGAACCAGACGATGGCCGGTTGGGTGCGCGCGATCTCCGACGCCTCGGCGGCGTCGAGGTCCGGCAGGGTGAGTCGCGCGTTCGATCTCTGAATGTCCTCGAGGCGCGCGAGGTTGGCTTCCGAGGACAGGACGACCAGGAGCAACGGACGCCCCTCCGAGGTCGTTCCGTAGCGGCGCAGGGTGACGCGATCGGATGCTCGTGCCAGCGCCTCCACGTACTGGACGACGGACGCCGCATCGGTGAACCGGTCTCCGAGGCCGTGCCCCAGTACATCCTCAGGCGAAGGAGGTACCTGAGTGGCCCCGACGGAGGGCCGTAGCATCAGAAGCAACAGGAGCATCCAACGGCGTGGGAGTCGCCGCATCGAACCACCTCGTTTCCCTTGATTGCGCCGGCACGCGGAAAGGAACCGTGCGGATGGTAGCCGCCGGCTCGCGTGCGGAAACCTATTCCGGACGCCGACGGCCATCAACGCTGCCCGGCCGACTGGCCGCCACGGGCGTTCGGTGGAAGATTGGGCGCATGAAGATCCATCGCCCGTACCCGCTCCGACTGGTCCTCCTGGTGCTCTCGGTCGCCGCTGCCTCCTGCGAGCCGGGTTCCGAGGTCGTGGAGGTACCGGGCCTCATTCGAGACAGCACCTACGTCCGGGTCATGGCGGATCTGATGTTCCTCGACGCCGAGCCTCCGGAGCTCGATTCTGCGGTGGACCGGGAGGTCGCGCTCGATTCCCTCCGGCGGGAGATCCTCACCGACTACGGGGTGACCCCTGAGCAGGTGCTCGAGTTCGCCCGGGTGACGGGGAGTGAGGCGGGCCGCATGGAAGCACTGTGGCAGGCCGTCACGCAGAGGTACGACTCCATGCGCATCGCCCGGCTGCGGGGGGAAACGGAAGCGGAGAGCGAGCCCCGGACGTCCAGGACCGCCGGCAGCACCGTCATGGACAGTGCGGAAACGACGGCGCGCCGGGACACGAGCGGTCGGCGGGCAAGCGAGGCCGCGGACTCCTCGGGAACGGATGGAGCGTCGAGACCACCCGGACTCAAGCCTGGAACACGCCTCCCCGGCCGCAGACCTGTGCCTCCCGATTCGGCGAAAGGATCGGGTTGATCGTCCACCGCCCGGCTCTTGGTTGGAACGACGATCCGTGGTACAATGCCGGATCGAACGCGACCCTTACCTCCACTCGATGACCATCGAAAGGCAGATCCGCCCGTGGCTCCCGAGCCCAAACCCGTCCTGAGCGCTCGCACCGCATGGGTGCGGCAGGTGGGCCGGGCCGGCCTCACGGTCACCCGACACATCGGACGGGCCGGAGTGCTGTGGGTCGCCACCATGCTCGCCCTTCGCCACCCGCGGGATCATATCCGGGAAACGTTCCGGCAGGCCAAGGCGATCGGAGTAGACAGCCTCCCGCTCGTGCTCCTCGTTGCCACGTTGAGCGGATCGATCCTCGCCCAGCAGAGCGGCTACCAGTTCACGGACCTGCCCCTCTGGATCGTGGGCAACGCGGTCGCTGCCGGAATGCTGACGGAGCTGGCGCCGCTTCTGTCGGCCATCATCATGGCCGGGCGCGTGGGCGCCGGTATCGGCGCGGAACTCGGCACCATGAAGGTGACCGACCAGCTGGATGCGCTTCGCACTCTGGGGCGGGATCCGGTCGAGGAACTGATCACGCCCCGGGTCGTCGCTGGAGCCGTGATGATGATCCCGATCGTGATCCTGGCCAATATCGCCGGAATCTGGAGCGGCTGGATTACCGGCCTCGTGATGCTGGACATGACGACCCACGAGTACGTGTACGGCGTTCAGAGCTACTATCACTCGGCTGCGCTGATCTTCTCCCTCGTGAAGGGGGTGTTCTTCGGTGTGACGATCACCTTCATCGGCTGCTATGTGGGGCTGCAGGCCGAAGGAGGGGCGGCGGGAGTGGGACGGACCGCTCGAAACACCGTCGTTGCGATCATCGTCGCCCTCATGGTGCTGGACGTGGTGCTCGCGCCACTCTACAAGGCGGTCGGATGATCCAGATCCGCGGCCTGCGAAAGAGCCTCAACGACCGGTGGGTCCTGGATGGGCTGGACCTCGACATCCACGAAGGCATGAGCCTGGTGATCATGGGTCCCTCGGGAACAGGCAAGAGCGTGCTCCTGAAGCACATCGTGGGCCTGTTCGATCCCGACGAGGGAGAGGTGCTTGTCGAGGGAATGTCCGTCCCGCGGGCCAACGGCAGGCAGATCCGGGAAATCCGATCGCGCATCAGTTACGTGTTCCAGAACGCCGCGTTGTTCGACTCACTGACCACGGGACAGAACATCCAGCTCGGTCTCTCGCCCGTCGAGTGCCGACGGTACGATGCCCATGTAGACCCGCGCGTCATCGAAGCCGTGGAGCATGTGAACCTCGATCACGACGTCCTCACTCTTCTGCCCTCCGAACTGTCGGGTGGAATGCAGAAGCGCGTCGCCATCGCGAGAGCGATCGTGGGCAAACAGAAGTACATCCTGTACGACGAGCCCACGACCGGTCTCGACCCGGTGAACGCGAACGTGATCAACCGGCTCATCGCGCGACTTCAGGGCGAGATCGGTGCCACCAGCATCATCGTCACCCACGATGTGGAATCTGCTTTCTACCTCGGCGATCGCATCGTCCTGCTGGCGGACGGCAAGCTGCAGGCGCAGGGGACGCCGACCGAGCTCCGCGAATCCTCGGATCCGGTGGTTCAGGACTTCCTTCACCCCAAACTCACATCATAGGTGTCGTTCATGCGAGATCCGGGTCTGCGGAACCAGTACAAGACCGAGATGCAGGTGGGGCTCCTGCTCATCGTCAGCTTCATAGCGCTGGTCCTGGGCATCGCCTGGATCAGCGGACGGCAGCCGGGCGGCGACCGCCTGGTCGTCTACGCGGTGGCGCCCGAGTCGGGAGCGGTGACTTCGGGTACGCCGATCACGCTTCTCGGGGTCGAAGTAGGATCGGTCCGCGAGGTGATTCTCGAAACGGATCACGTGACGTTGGAGCTCGTCGTGGCATTCGACGGGCGTCTGCCCCGCGACACTCGAGGAGAGATTCGCACGGCCGGATTCCTCGGGGCGAACGTCATCGCACTGATTCCCGGTGCCTCCCGGGAGCCGCTGGCGACCGGGGATACGATCGCCGCCAGCCCTTCGCCGGGCCTGAACGAGCTCGCCGGCACCCTCGGCGACCGGGCCGGCCGCGTGCTGGAGCAGACCGAGCGTCTCCTGTCCGACAGCATGATCGCCGACGTGCACACCGCAGCGGGGTCCATGGCGTCGGGACTCGAGGACGTTCAGCAGCTCCTCGAACGGGAGTCGGCGGCACTCGAGGAGCTCATCGAGGCGCTGAACACCGCCTCGCAGGAACTGGCCACGGCGGCCTCCAGCCCCGAGCTCGACCGGACGCTGGCCAACATCGACTCGCTCACGGCGCGTCTCGCGGCGGCATCGGATGATCTGGATTCGTCCAGCCAGTCGCTGGCCTCGATCCTGCGCAAGGTGGACGAAGGCGACGGTACGCTCGGAAAGATGGTGAACGACGGGGCGTTGTACGACCGGCTGACCGCGGCGACCGAGAACATCCAGGCGGCCACCGAAGAGATCGCCCTGCTTACCCGGGACGTGCGTGCCGATCCCGAGAAGTATCTGGGCAGCATGAAGTTCTCGGTGTTCT
>NZ_JBZQEK010000197.1:0-53746 GCF_058719085.1 Candidatus Benthicola sp. | reverse complement strand
GAAGTTGATCGAACGCAGCTGGGCCACGCTCTTGATCATGAGCCCGGCCGCGATCAGCAGTCCGCACGAGACCGCCACCTCTCCGATCACGATGATCGAGGTGATGCGGCCCATGCGCAGCCCGGAGGACCCTCGTCCCTCGTCCTTGAGCGCCTCGTTCATGCCGCGTCCCGTGGAGCGCAGGGCAGGAAAGAGCCCGGCCGCGACGGCGGAGAGGACCGTCACCACCACCACGAACACCATCACCCTCCCGTCGGGCTGGAACGTCATCCAGAAGGGCGGGGGATTGGTCGCCACGGCCCGGTTGAACCAGGCGACGCCGCCGAGTCCGATCAGCACCCCCACCGCGGCCCCCAGCGTGGACAGCACGCCCACCTCGATGAGGAGCTGCCGGATGATCCTTCGCCGCCGCGCTCCCATCGCCGAGCGCACGGCCACCTCCTTCTCCCGCACCGCGGCCCGGGCGAAGAGGAGGTTGGCCACGTTGGCGCAGGCGATCAGGAGCACCCCGATCGCCGCCCCGAGCATCGTCATCAGGAGCCCGAAGATGTCATCGCCGATCACGAACTTCGTGTAGGGCTCGACGAGGGGCGAGAAGCCTTCGTTGGATTCGGGGTACTGGGACTCGAGTCGCATGCCGATGGTCGCGAACTCCGCGGAAGCCGCGTCGAGAGACACGCCGTCGCGGAGCCGACCGAATGCCGGATACTGCGGCCCCTCTCCCCTCGCGTGCTCCAGGGGGTCGATGACGAGCGGGGCCCACATCTCCGCCTCGATCGGGAACCGGAAGCCCTCCGGGGCCACCCCCACGATCGTGCGGGGCTCCCCGTTGGTGCGCACCGTCATTCCGAGGACCTCGGGCGATCCGTCGAACTTCTCCTGCCACACGTCGTAGCCCAGGATCATCACCGGCTCCGCACCGGGCGCGTCCTCGCCGGGCAGGAAGCCCCGCCCGAGGACCGGCGCCACGCGGAGCGTCTCGAACATGTTCGCGCTCACCCGCGCGCCTTCGTATCGCTCGGGCTTGTCGTCCGCTCCCACCAGGTTCACGGCCCCGCCGGCCCACAGCCCGAAGTTCTCGAGGGTGGTCTGCTCGTCCCGATAGTCGACGAAGTCGTGCAGCGACACGCCGCCCCGCTCGATGTCCCGCTCCGGATTCGCCCTCCAGATCGACACGATCCGGTCGCCCTCGGGGAAGGGGAGCCCCTTGTACATGGCCCCGTTCACGATGCTGAACACCGTGGTGGTCAGGCCGATGCCGAGAGAGAAGGCGAGGATGGCGATGAAGGAGAGAACCGGCGAACCGATCAGCATGCGGACGCCGTACCGGACGTCCTTGAAGAACCCATCCATGTCACTGCCCCTTCGACCGGAGTCCCTTCCGCCCCACGACCACGCACTCAGCCCCGGCGGCGGATCCGTCGCTGCCGGGGTTCTCTACGGATCGATTCCGAAGGGAGTTTCAGTCGCCGGCCGGAGGAGGCCGCGTCCTAGGCCACCAGGCTGCACAGATACGCAGTCGCTACCCCGAGGTAGTTCCCGAGCGCGTACCCGATCAGGGCGAGCATGATCGAGATCGGGACCAACTCCTCCCGGTGGTAGCCGGCCGCCACCGGGGCCGAGGCCGCGCCCCCGACCGCCGCCACGCTGGACACGGCCGCCATGCTCACGTCGAGCTTCAGGGCCTTGGCCCCGATGAGCACGAAGACGAGGTGCACCGTGATCGTCAGGAATCCGGCGATGAGGAAGAACTGGCCGCCCCCCAGGGCCCTCAGGTCGGCGGAGGCGCCGATCATCGTCATGTAGATGTAGACGAAGGCCATGGCGAGCGGCTCCGTGCCCGGCACGTCCTTCAGCTTCGTGGCCGACAGGAGGATCCCGAAAGTGGTGACCAGGAGAAGGTACCAGGTCCGCTGCGTCAGCACCGGGGGCAGGGGAGGCACGAGCGTCGACAGCCAGTTCGCCGCCAGCATGACCACGAACGCCCACCCGACGAGCGTCAGCACGTCACGGAAGTGGACCTCGTGCGTCTTGCGCTCCACCTGCTTGGAGACCTCGGTGAAATGGTCGAGCTGCGCCTGGGACACTCCGGTCCAGCGATTGAACGGCTTCGCCCACCGCTTGCAGACCAGGATGAGCGGGAAGTACGCGAGGTACACGAAGTTGTCCACGAGAACGACGAGGCCCAGCTGCTCGGCCGGCGTGTTCAGGCTCTCCGCCACGGCGGCCAGGTTGCCCGTGCCGCCGATCCAGCTGCCGGCCAGGGCGCCGAAGCCCGACCACGCGTTGGAAGGCAGCCCCGAACGGAACAGGATGAACGCCACCACGGCGCCGACGACCACTCCGACCGACCCGATCACCAGGACGATGGCTCCGCGCCAGGCGACCTTCATCGCCTCGCGGATGTTGATGTCGAGCAGCATCAGGACGATGAACATCGGTACGGCGAACGACTTGAAGGTATCGTACACCGGGCTCTGACGGGGTATGACGCCGAAGTTGCTCAGGAAGACGGGGGTGAGGAAGATCCAGATGATCGCCGGCAGGACGTTGAAGACCTTCCAGCCCGTCTTCCTCTCCAGCCACAGGAAGACCACCGGGACCATGAGGATCACCGCCATGATCCCGGTGAGATCGTTGAAGATCGGTTCGGCGTTCATGCATTCTCCGGTAAACGTGTTCGGGCCGCGCGTGATCGTCGGCCGGACCTCGGACGACCGGACAACCTCGGCGGGGCCCAGCGATCCTGCAACACGCGCCAGGTTCGTCTACGGGCGTGGACCGCTGCGGATTTCGGATCGCCGCCGCATCCGTCCGATCAGGGAGCCTCGCAGGCCTCCGGTTCGTCCCCCCGGGCGATCCCCGACCCGCACACCACGTCCTGCAGGAAGTCGAAGCGGGTCTGGTAGTACGTGACCTGGTTCTCCAGGCCCGAGATGCCGTGGCCCTGTCCCTCGAACTCCACGTAGGTGACCGGCTTCTCGAGCCGACGGGCCGCCTCGACGAACGCCCGGCTCTCCGTGACACCGACGCGGTTGTCGTTGGAGCCGTGGGTGAGGAGAATCGGCGAGTCGAGAAGGTCCACGTGGGCGATCGGAGAGCGGTCGAGCAGCTTCTCGCGCTCGGTGGCCGGGTCTCCGGCCTCGAGGATGATCCAGTCGGGAATGTTCGTGGCGTCGTAGAACGAGACGATGCTCGAGAATCCCGCGTGGCTCATCCCGAACCCGAAGTCGTAGTCCTCGCCCCGCCCGTTCGTCTCCGGTGGGAAGGTGAGGGCGCGCATGGTCGCGTATCCACCATGCGAGCCTCCGGCCACCCCGATCTGGCGCGGCTCGAGGCCGAGCTTCCGCTCCAGGAACCGGGCGCCGTAGAACAGGTCGATGATCTCGTCGCCCCCGAGATCGCCGTCGTTCAGCGCCATGAATTCCTTGCCGAAGCCGGAGCTCCCCCGGACGGCGGGCGAGAGCCACGCGATCCCCGCCTCGCAGAACACCTGCGTGCCGACGCTGAAGCCGTTGCCGCCCCCGTAGAAGGAGGTGATCACCGCCAGCCGGGCCTCCGGATCGTCGAGCTCGTGGCGCGGAGTGAAGAGGAAGGCGTGCAGCCTCCGGCGCTCGCCGGTGGCCGGATCGATGTCGAACGTCGGGTACTCGACGCGCTCGACGTCGCACTGCTGGATCGCCGCCAGGTAGTCGTCCGGGAGGCGGATCGCCGGCGAGAACTCGAATCGGGCCTCTCCGCCCTCCACGGACACCCGCATCCGGTCTCCCTGAAACGGGGAGGACGCCGACGTCTGGCTGACCACGAAACGATCCCGATCGTCGAATCCGAGGACCCCGAGGTTGGTGTCGATCGTGCGCTCTCCGAGCAGGTCGCCGGTCTCGAAGTCCAGCACCTGGAGCACGTTCTCCCACGGACGGTCCAGCACCTGGAGGATCGCGCGCCCCCCGTCCGTGTCGAGCAACTGGAACCACGCATTCTCCTCGACGGACGTGAGGGGCGTAGAGGTGCGGCTCGCGAGATCGTACGCGTACAGGTTCGTGTAGCCCGTCTCGTCGGACGCGTACACGAAGCGGTTCTCGTCCAGCCACCCCTTCTCGAACGAGCCGACCGACGGTCGCTCCACGTCGTCCGGGAGCAGCAGGTCCAGATGGGGGTCGCGGAGATGCACGTAGGCGAGCGTGCCACGACTCCGGTGCCCGTCCCGGTTGAGCCGGATCACCACACCATCGCCGGACGGCCGGAAGTTCACCGCCGTCCACACCATGCGGTGTGTCCCACCCTCCTCACACAGCACCTCGGATGACTCTCCGGACTCGAGATCGAGCAACGTGAGGCAATTGCGGTACGGCTCCGTGTCTCCGTACCGTGCGATGTAGCCGATCGTGCGGCCGTCCTTCGAGAAGGACCAGCCGTAGAGGTAGGGGACATCCGTCAGCCGCGTCAGCGTTCCCTCGTCGAGCGACAGCCGGTAGAGGTTCATCACCTCATCGTTCCGCTCGTCCCCCTGCACGATCATGTCCCCCCGGATCGAGTCGTACTGCATCCCCCACAGGTTCCGGGTCGAGAGATCGATGTCGATCACCCGCTCACCGGCCTGCGGATCGACCCGCCCCGAGCCCAGGGCCTCCTCGAGGTCCTGCGACATCAGCCACGTTCCCTCGGGTGTCGTGTGACGGTAGAACAGCCGTCCGGCCTCGAAGTCGGCGTTCCAGCCGCTGTAGGGGTAGTCCTGGAAGTACGGTTCCAGGTCCACCTGGCGGTCGAGGAAGCGGACCGTGTAGTCGAGGCCCGGGTCTTCTCCCGTGCCCGGTTCTCCGCACCCCGTCAGGACGCACAGGAAACCGGCGATGAGAAGGGTCGAGGTCGAGATCAGGGATCGATGCATGGCTGCCTCCGGGTCCTCATGGCTTCATGCTGCCGTGGAATATCGCCGACTAGTCGCTGCCCCCGAGGTCCCGCGCACGCTCCAGGAGGCGCCGGACTTCGGCGACCGGGACGCCGAGGTTGGATCCGCCGAAGTCGGCGAGGATCGCGAAGGTGACGGCGACCACCTCGCCGTTCAGGGAGAGGACGGGCCCTCCGCTCCCTCCACGGGTGGTCTCGGCGTCGTAGGCCACCGTGGAGGGAGTCACCTGTCCGATGATGCCTCGAGTGGCCAGGGGCCGAATGAACCCGGCGTCGGAGAGCTCGCGGACGACCGTCCAGAAGTCCGGCCTCTCGCGCATGACGGAGTCCACGAAGACCTGCCCCGATCTGGCGAGAAGGGCTTCGATGCCTGCCGGATATCCGAGCACCAGGATCGGTTGCCCGGCCGCGGGATCCGATTCCGCCAGAGGCAGGGGCGTCCGACCCTCGAGGTCCGCCGCCCGGACCACCGCCAGGTCCGCCTCTTCGCTCGCGACCACGAACTCCAGCTCCACCGGCTCGGGCTGGTCCGGCAGGTAGGCGAGCAGTCGAAGTCGTGGCTCGAATCCCTGCTCGAAGATCGGTCCGATCTCCTGGTTCTCGCTCCACGGGATGGCCACGTGGCGGTTGGTGACGAGAAGGCCGTCCTCGTCCGCCAGCCAGGCGCTTCCGGTGAACTGCACTTCGAAGATCGGTCCGTCTCCCTCCAGCGTCGTCAGGGGGATGCCCCCGGGACCGATGCGGGGCGTCCCGGATGGACCGACGCGAATGCGAAGCGGCCGGCCGGATTCCGTCTGGTACAATCGGTAGCCGCCCTGAACGAAGAGCACCGAGGAGGAAGCCGCCGTGACCACCCGGCGTCCGGCATCGCTCATCTGCTCCAGCGCCTCGATTCGACCGGTCAGCGCTTCCTGGAGGTTCCGCACGAGTCCCCGAAGCTCGGGGTCTTCCTCGGCCATGGTGGCAAGGGCGCTGAGTGCGGCTTCGACCCGGGCGCTGCGCTCCTCCTCCGCTCCGAGTCGTCTCTCCACGCGGAGTCCATAGGAGACGAGCGCCGCGAGGCCGACGATCGCGAGCAACAGCACGCTTCCGACCGCGATTCGAATCCTCGGCGAAGTTCGGGTGAGGAGCTCGGCCGGGAGGGTTCGAAGAACCAGCCCGAATCGACGCAGCCGTCCATGGCGTCCGTGCCGGGCGCAGTCGAGGGCGTCCCTCCAGGCCTCTCCGACGGACTTGTAGCGCGGAGCCTGACGCGTCTCCATGACGAAGCGGATGACGGGACCGCCGGAACCGATCTCCAGGATGTCACCGGGCACGAGCGTCTCGCGCCCGTGCAGACCGGGCACGTCGGCGCTGTTCACGAAGACCTGGCCCTCGGCCTCGAGGATGGACCACCCGTCCTCGCCCCGAACCAGCACGGCGTGCCGTCCCCGCACGCGGGGATCGGCGCCGGTCGGGAAGTGCACCACGGCGTCCGGTGACGTGCCGACGATGGCGCGGGTGCCCGCCAGGTGCTGGCGGGTCCCGCGGTGGGGTCCGGTGAGGTGGAGAATCACCGCGTGACCTCCCGGCTCGCCGGAGGAACCGTCCGGCCGGTCGCCTTCCGGCGGCGGAAACGCGCTCTCCATGGCCGGCGTCGTGTCGGCTGTCATGCGAACTCTCTCCTCGACAGATGAACCCCACCAACGTAGGGGCAGGGCGACGGGTTCGGAACAGCGGTTCGTCGAGCGAGACTCGACGGGCCGGCCGGTGTAGATTGAGAGTCCCCCGACGCATCCAACCGGGAGGCCGGATCATGTGGGAACGCCTAGTCGCCGTCGATGTGGAAGCCACGGGCCTCGATCCGCACCGGGACCGTATCGTCGAGCTGGCGATCGTGCGGGCCACGGATTCCGTGGTTCTTCTTCACGAACGATTCGATCCCGGAGTTCCCATCCCCCCGCAGGCGACGGCCGTGCACGGCATCACGGACGCCGACGTGCGGCGCTGCGACCGGTTCGCCATCCACGCGGCCGAGGTCCAGGCCATGCTTGCCGACGCCGTCCTGCTCGGGTACAACTCCCGCGTCTTCGACACGGTCCTGATCGATGCGGAGCTGCGGCGCTCCGGAGAGCCGGGTCTCGATCTGGCGAAGCTGGCCGAGATCGACCTGCTGAGAGTGTGGGCGGAGTCGGAACGGCGCACTCTCGAGCTGGCCGTTCACCGGTTCCTCGGTCACGACCACGCCGGCGCGCACTCCGCCGTATCGGACGCTTCCGTGCTGATCCCGCTCGCCGCGGCGATGAAGCGCGCCTGGGCCCTGGAGGACTACGACCTGCTGGACCGGAGCCGGCCGCCCTGGGAGGTGGATCGCTCGAAGCGGCTCCGGCTCGATCGCGGGGGCCGCGCGGTGTTCAACTTCGGCAAGCACGCCGGCGAGCCGGTGGGAGACCACCCGGACTACGTGGAGTGGATGCTCACGTCGGACTTTCCACCCGATACCCGTGACGCGTTGATCCGCTTGAAGGAGAACGGCTGGCGGTGGCCCTGACCCCGCAGGGCCACCCTCGCGAGCTCCGGCGGGTCAGGCCGGTTTCCGGGCGCGGGGAAGAGAGCGGACGCTCAGGCCCGGCACCCGGCGGAATCGTTTCGGGCGGGAGGTCACGAGCTGAAGTCCGTGGTGGAGGGCGGTCGCCGCGACCTGCAGCTCGCGAGTCGACAGGTCGCCGGGCAGCTTCACGGACGAGCGGATCTCGCTGAACCTGCGGGCCACTGCGACATCGAAGGGAAGCACCGTGACGGCCGGCACCACCCGTTCCTCGATCAGCCGGCGCTGCCGACCGGGCTCGCTCGAACCGTCGGCCCCCAGATAGAGATCCGCCATGGATACCGCGCTGGTGAACTGGTCCTCCCGCGGTAACGTCCGCAGCCACTTCGCGTAAGCCGAGCCCGGCTCCGAACGAAGTGCGTCGGCGATCGCGTCGGCGTGAAACAGGTATGCGGTCACGGACAGAGACACTCCCCCCGGCTCCCGCGACCTCCGCGAGGCCCTCGAGAGTCGGGGGATTCAGGTGAATCGAGGCGTCAGCCGGTGCGCCGGCGGCCCTTCACCAGACGCACGAGCTCCTCCGAACCCTTCCAGCCGCCCGCCAGGCTGGCCAGTCCTCCCTCGGGGCCGGCCGCGCGCAGCTGCTTCAACCGTTCCACGTCGCTGACCTGCACCAGCGCCGCGACGGGCTTTCCGTGCCGACTGATGATCACCGGCTCGCCGTCCTCGGCCCACCGGACACAGGCCGCGAACGTCGCCTTCGCCTGAGCGACAGACAGTGTGCGGGACACGTCGTACCCTCCTCGCGGATCAGGGCGAGATTATGGTCATAAAGACTATTATGACCATAATTGGATCCTCCGCTTCCGGCAAGACCCCTGTCGGCCGCCGGGGCTTTTCCCGTCCGACGCGTGTGATATGTTGCCCCGATGCCGCTGCGACTCGTCCGCTCCCGCCGACACGAGGCCCTCTGGAAGGCCTGCTCCGAGGCCTTCCTGGAAGGAGTGCGCGGGAGCCCGGGACCCGAGGGCCATACCGCCTTCCTTCTTCTCACGCACCGGGTGCAGCGCGATGCCCTGCTCGAAACCGCGGCCGATGCGGGCGTCGGCGGCTGGCTCGATCCCCCGCTCGCCTTTTTCTCGGACCTCCGCCGGATGTTCGGGATCGAGGCGCGCCCCGTGGGGATCCTCACGGGGCGGATGCTGGTGGCGCGGCTGGCGGGGCAGGTGGCACTGCGAACGGGTGTGCGCACGGCGGGCCGCGACCGGGGTCCGGCAGGCACGCACATGCTCGACCGGGTGTTCAGCGAGCTGCTTCCCGAGGGTGTCACGCCGGATGCGCTGCGCCGGGCGCTCGAGCCGCTCTCCGTAGACGACTTCACTCGCCGGCGGAACGCGTGGGTCGCGGACACCTACGAGGCGTTCCGGGCGGAGCTGGATGCCCGGAAGCTGTACGATCCCCGCTCGATCCACGCCATGGTGGCCGAGCGGATCGAGCAGGGGGACCTTCGGAAGGGGATCGGCGGCGCCCACGTGCTTCACGTGTACGGGGTCACGTCCCTGCGCGCCCGGAGACGCCTCTTCCAGGCCCTGGCGGACCAGGATGAGGTGGAGGTTCGCGTCTACCTCCCGCTGGAGGATGAGCCTTCCGAATGGGAGCCGCTCGCCACCGGCGGGATCGAGACGCTGGAAGACGACGAAGCCGCGGGGGACGTCGAGGTGCAGCCGGCCCCGGACGCCATTCGTGAGGCGTCCTGGGTGGCCCGACACGTGAAGCGGATCCTGGCCGAGGGGCTGGCCGAACCGCACCAGGTGGCCGTCGTGGCGCGATCGGGGCACGAGGACACGCGCCTCGTACACACCGCGCTCGAGGAAGTCGGAGTGCCGTCCACGGCCCGGCTCCGCACCGTTCTGGCCGAAGTCCCCGCTCTCAAGGCCCTGTTGCAGCTCCTCCGCGCCGAGGCGGAGGGCTGGACCTTCGAGAGACTGCGGCAGGTGCTGACCAGTCCCTACTTCTCGCCCGGGGTGGACCTCCGGCCGGTGGACGTCCTCGCGACGACGCGCAGGCTGGAGGGGCGGACCGAGTGGCGCGCCGGGCTCGAGAGGATCCGCGACGAGATCGGGGGCGACACCGGCCGGAGGTGGCGCCGTGCAGGGATCTCGGAACCGAGCCTGCGCTCGGATCTGCCGCGACTCTTCGACTTCCTCGACCGGACCGCGGACCTCGGAGACCCGAGACCCGAGCAGGCCTGGATCGACCTCACGATGGACGTGCTGAGCGGAAGGAGGTTCGAGCTCCGCCAAAGGCTGTGCCAGCCCGTGGGCGAGCGGTGGGACATCGTGAGGCTGGACCAGCGAGGCGTGGAGCACGTGGAGCGTTTGTTGCGCGAGTGGCGGGACCTGGTGCGCTCGACAGATGCCGTTCCGATCCGCGAGTGGTACGAGCGCTTGCGCCGGCTGCTCGAGGCCAACGAGCTGGCGCTCTCCACTCCGTCGAAGGAGGGGGTTCACGTTCTGGAGGCCCACGAGGCAGCCCTGAGCCCGTTTCCCCACACGATCGTCATGCACGCCAACGACGGCGTCTTTCCGCGGACGCCCGTTTCGATGGGGGTGTTCTCCGACGAGGAGCGTCTCGAGCTCCGGGAGGCCGGCCTCCCGATGACCGATCGGCTCGAGTCGATGCGTCGAGAACGGACCCTGTGGCGGGCGGTCACCGGAGGCCCTCGGGTCACGGTCACGTACCGGACCACGGACGCCAGCGGGGTGCCCCGCCTTCCGTCTCTGATGGTGCCGGAGCACGACCCGGCCCGTGAGCTCCCACGGACGCTCGACCTGGACGCCGGGGCGGAGCGGAGCCCGGACGCGGCCGGCCTCGGTCCCGTGAGCTCCGGGCAGCTCCGGAGATCGGAGGCACTCAAGCTCAAGGCCGTCCGGCGCGCCGGCCTCCGTGATCCCTTCGAGACGGCCTCTCCGGAGCACCTGCGGCGTGCCGTGCTGGGAGCGTTCGCCGACGAGCTCCGTTCGGGAGGGCTGGACGATTTCGTGCGCCGCGAGGCGGATCTCGGCATCGCTCGCGGGCCGGAGCTCGAGGCGCCGGTCGATCCGGCCCGGGTGTTCGGCATCGATCGCCCGATTTCGCTTCGACCCACGGCCTGGAACGGGAAGATCCGGGATCCGGTGGTCCTGGCGGCGCTCGAGCGGACGTTCGGCGAAGACTACGTGTGGTCGTCGAGCCAGCTCGAAATGTACGGAAAGCGGCCCTTCGACTTCCTGCTCGGCCGGGTGCTCGGACTCGAGGAGATCGCGGAGGCCGAGGAGGAAACGAGCGTCCTGACGCTCGGGAACGTCGCGCACCGCATCCTCGAAGGTTTCTACGCTTCGATCCCCGAGACGCCTCCCGCCTCACTGGACCCGGCGACCGAGCGGCACCTCGAGGAAGTCGCCGATGCGGTGATCGCGGACATAGAGGCCGACCGGGACGAGTGGCTGGGACTGGAACCCCTGTGGGAGGTCACCCGCCGGGACGTGCGGGCAATGGTCCGGTCCTACCTCGAGTGGGAGCTTCCGTACCTCGCCTCGAAGGGCGAGCGACCGATCGCCGTCGAGCTGCAGTTCGGCATGGGCGACCATCCCCCGGTCGAGCTGCGCGGTCGCGATGCCGCGGGAGACCCGGCGCGGCTCCTGCTCCGGGGCAGGATCGATCGGGTGGACCGGCACGGCGACGGCGAGGGGGGCGTGCTTCGCGTCCTCGATTACAAGACGGGCTTGACCAGCCTTCCGAAGCAGAAGGGCTACGAGGACGGCGCCCTGCTGCAGACGGCGCTCTACATGCTCGCGGTGGACTCCCTGGGCATCGGGTCCGTCGACCGTGCCCGATACCGGGGCATTCGCCAACCCGGCGATCCCGCGAACAAGTACGAGCTCAAGTACACCCGCGCCGAGCCGACCCTTCGCCTGGCCCTGTCGATCCCGGGCCGCGTCCGGGCAGGCCTGTTCGAAGCCGTGCAGGCCGCGTCCGCCTCGATCGCGCACTGGCAGCCGGGCCGCGATGTGACCCGCAGCGAGGCGCAGCTGGCGGACGGTTCACGATTCGACCGGCTGTCGGAGTGACGATGGGCATCCGGGACATGCAGTGGACCGACGAGCAGGCCGCCGCCGTCACCGCGACGGGCGACGTCCTGCTGGCGGCGAGCGCCGGAACGGGCAAGACGACGACCGTGGTGGGCAAGATCCTCTGGATGCTGGGACTGGAGGCCGGGACGAGCGGCGCCACGGGTGAGCCACTCGCGGCGTGTCCGTCGCCCTGCCGGCTGGACGAGATCGCGGCCATCACCTTCACGGAGAAGGCCGCGTACGATCTGAAGAGGAAGCTGCGAATCGAAATCGAGGCTTCCGAGCGTGGCGACGAGCTGCGGTGGGAGATCGACCGCGCCTCGGTGGGAACGATTCACGGCTTCTGCGGGGAGCTCCTGCGGGACCACGCGCTCCGGCTCGAGATCGATCCGACCTTCCGGGTACTGGACGAGCGCGAGACCCGGGTACACCAGGACGACCTGCTGAAGGACGTCCTGAAGAGCGCGCTGGCGGAAGGCGAGCCGGAAGCGCGGGCGCTGGTGACGCGATTCAAGGGGCTGTACGACCGGACTCACCAGGCCGGGGCGATCGGGAACATCCGCGGGGTCATGCGCGATCTGCGGTGGCACGCGAGGCGGTATGCCCCGTGGCTGACCGAGGACCCGAACGGTCCTCCCCGGCTCGACACGGAGGGGCTTCGGGCCCTGGCGGATCGGGTCGGCCTGACGGATGCGGCCGGGACCACGGCGGAGCACGATGAAGCGTCCCTGAGCGTGGCCGCCGACCTCCACCGCTACGCATACCGGGCCCTGGCCCGGTGGCTGAACTGGCTCGAGACCGAGAACGTCCGTGACTTCGACAGCCTGATCCTCGACGCCCGGCGCCTGCTCACGCGCCCCGAGACCCAGCCGGCGCTCGAGGCGGTCCGTTCTCGATACCGCATCCTGATCATCGACGAGTTCCAGGATACGGATGCGGCCCAGCGGGACATCGCGTTCGCCATCGCGGGACTGCCGATCCCGGGAGCGACGGACACCGCCGCCGGTACGCCTGCGCGTGGCCGGCCGGCCGACCGGCCGCAGCTCTTCCTGGTCGGGGACCCGAAGCAGAGCATCTACCGCTTCCGAGGCGCCGACATCGGCGTGTGGAACGAGGTGCGCGACGTCGTAGGTACGAGGGGTCGGCTGCTCGAGCTCAGCTACAACTTCCGGAGTGAGCCGCCCGTCGTGAAGTTCGTCAACCGGGTCTGCGGTCCGGTGATGGATGAACGGGCCTCGGAGCTGAGAGAAGTCGCTCCTCGAAGCGCCGTGAACTACGTGCCGCTGCGGGACGCCATCGCGGGGACACCGGCGGGCGGACTCGAGTGGCTGGTCAACGATGGACGGGGGAGCGAAGCGAAGCGGGCCGAGGGGCGGCTGATCGCGTCCCGGATCCGACGGATCGTCGGACACGAGCTCGTGCGCGACCCCGACACCGGCCGCTGCCGCCCGGCGGCGTACCGCGACATCGCCATTCTCGCCCGCACCCGCCTGGCCCTGCGGGAGCTCGAGGAGGGGCTGCATCAGTACGGCGTTCCCTTCTACAACAGCTCGGCGGGCGACCTGACCGACCGACAGGAAATCCTCGACGTGGTCACCGCGCTGCGGCTGGTCGACAACCCGAGCGACGACCTCAGGGCCTTTGCGTACCTGCGATCCCCCTTCGTCGGATTGAGAGACGAGGTCGTGGCCCGGATCCGCCTGGACCCGAAGGTCCGGGGCGCTTCCGGTCGATCCTCGCTTCTCGCCCGGGCACGGTCCTGGTTGACGGGGCTCGAAGACGGATCGATCGAACCGTTTCCGGCGCCGGAGAACCCGCAGGTACACGAGGTGGAGGCTTGGGCCCTCCGCCAGGGGCTCGAGGCGATCGACCATGCCCAGGGGCTGGTGGACCGCGCCCACCACGGAGAGATCCTGCGCCGCCTCCTCGACCGGACGGGATACCGACTCCACCTGCTTCTGCGCGACCATGCCGCCGAAGCTCTGGCGAACATCGAGCGTTTCCAGGCCCTGCTGGAAGAGTATCGCCACCTGCCGCTCGGAGGGTTCCTGCGCCTGTGGGACCAGTGGAACGACCAGGACACGGGCGTGCCTCAGGCTCCGCTCACCAGCCAGGACGACGACGCGGTCACGCTCAGCACGGTGCACACGGCGAAGGGGTTGGAATGGCCGGTCGTGGTGCTGGCCGGCACCCGGGGCGGGCCCGACGACACGGGACGGCGGCTGACGGGCACCTACTGGAGCGATCCGGCCCTCGGTCCGGTCTTCATGGGCGTGAAGGGCGAGCGGGGCCCGCGATCGGAGCGCCTGTTCGACACCGCTCTCGCCGAAGACCACGCCGAGGAGGCGCGGCTGCTCTACGTGGCGGCCACTCGGGCGCGCGACCGGCTGATCATCTCGGGTCCGACGGAGCGCCCGCGGGGCTACGCGCTTTGGCTGCAGCCCGGCCTCGATGGAGCGGTGGAGGCGCACGAAGTCGTGGACTTGCGAGGAGGCGCCGCGGCCTCGGAGGGGCGCGATCGCCGGGGAGAGCCGGCCCGTGACGACGACTCGGCTACGGGCACGGGTCGGCAGCTGGATGCGTTCGGCTTCGACGACGAAGAAGAGGACGAGTCGGGCCAGCTCAACATCTTCGCCCATCGGGCCGACGACGGGGCGAGGGACGCGGGCGCTCCGGCCCCGGGAGACAGCGCGGAGCTGCCGGTGGTGCTGTACCGCACGCCGGACCCCATCCAGGCATCGCTCGTTCCCGCGCCGGTCGAGCTGTGGTGGCTCGATCACCTGGTCGAAAGGGAACCGCCTCCGATCACCCGTCCCATCCGGGGGGCGGAGGAGAGCTTCCTGAGCTCAGCCACCGAGCTCCGGCTCCGCGCGCTCGATCCCGGCGAGTGGGAGCTGCGATACCGGCACGGGGTCGTCCCCGAGGCCGAGTTCTGCCGGCGGTCGTCCGGCGACGGTCTGCCGGCCACCGTCCGGGGCACCCTGATCCACACGGTGCTCGAGCGGCTCGAGGCCGAGTCGGAGCTCTCTCGCCTTCTCGGGGAAGCGATCGCGGGCCTCGACGCCCCGGAATCGGAAACCCTGCTCGAGCCCGGATCGGCGTATAGGGAGAAGTTGGAAGCGGAGATCGCCGCCGTGGTGCGGAGCGACGAGTGGTCGCACTACGTCGCCGGTCCGCACTGGCGCGAGCTCCCGTTTCTTCACCTGATCGGGAGGCGCGAATGGCGTCTCGGCGCCTACGACCTCTTCCGTCCCGGCGACGGTGCGGGCGCGTCCGGTCCCTGGATCATCGACTTCAAGACCCACCAGATCGATGCGAACCAGGTGCCCCGGACGGCTGCTGGCTACGCGGTTCAGGTGTCGGTGTACCGCGAGGCAGCGTCCGCCCTCCTCGGCGTCCCGGTTCGGGTGAGCCTGCATTTCACCCATCCAAACGTGGCGGCCGACCTGTAGAGAGCGGGGGCGGAGCCGTGCGGCGATGGCGATCGCCGGTGCAGGACCTACTCGTCCACGTCCGTCTTGCCGCCCGCCTCCATGTACGCGACGAACTGCTCGTCGATGAAGTGGTGCCACACCTGTTCCACGGTCTCGGGCCAGCCGTCGTGCATCTCTCCTTCCGCGCGGACGGTGACGTTCACGTTCGTCGATGTGCCCTGCAGCCCGACTTCGCTCAGCTCGAACGTGGCCACCATCTGGATGGCATGACCGGCCAGGCCGAGCGGTCCTTCGAAGCGAAGCAGCAGCCCGCGCTCGGCGGCGGTGACCACGGCGTGTCGGATTCCGTCGCCCGATGCGTCGAAGATCTCGTAGAAGCCGCCCCCGGGACGGGGCTCGATGTACATCCTGTACGGATTCCCCGAGAAACTGTGGTCCCACCAGCCGCTGACATCGCCCGTCAGCGCGTTCCACGTGTCCATGGGCGAGCCCGGGACGGTGCGGGCGATCGAGAACTCGAAACCGCCCGTGTCCAGCCCGTCGGCCGCCGTCGGGGCATCCGGCCGGGCGCTTCCGAGCAGTGCCGTGACGAGGATGCCGGCCAGGGCGCCGGCTGCGAACACCGGGATGCGTCTGCGTGAGGCCATGTCTCCACTCCAGTAGCGGATTCAACTTCTGGGGCCGGTTCTTTCCACCAATATACGCGCGCCTCGCGCGAGTCGGGGGTCTGACGTGCCGCGGCCGGATTGCGCGATCGCCGATCCCCGTCCTACCGTGGCGTCGAGGGAAGAGTCATTCGTTCGTACCACACCGGGAGGCGGTCTTGCAGCGAGCGTGGTGGATGGTGGCGGTCATTGTGGCGGTCGGGGCGTGCGAGGCGGGCTCTGCCGGAAGGCCGGCGGAGGAAGCGACGGGGAGCGATGCGGACCCGCTCGCGCATGCCCGGGCGGTGCTCCAGCGCACCCCGGTGTTCGACGGCCACAACGACCTCGCGTGGGAGATCCGGGCCTTCGATGAGGCGCCGATGGACGTCGAGGCGTACGACCTCTACGAAACGGTTCCGGGACACACGGACATCGCGCGGCTGAGGGCCGGAAGCGTGGGGGCCCAGTTCTGGTCGGTCTACATCCCGGGCGAGGTTCCCGACAGCGGCTACGCGCGGATGCAGCTCGAGCAGATCGACATCGCCCGCCGGATGATCGACCGGTACCCGGAGCTGGTGCTGACCGGGACGGCGGACGAGGTGGAGCGGGCCATGGCGGAGGGGAAGATCGCGTCCATGCTGGGGGTGGAAGGCGGCCACGCCATCGAGAATTCGCTCGGGGCGCTGCGGGTGTACTACGCCCTCGGAGCCCGCTACATGACGCTCACCCACAACGTGACCCTGGACTGGGTCGATGCGGCACAGGACGAGGTTCGCAGCGACGGCCTGGCGCCGTTCGGCGAGGAAGTCGTGCGTGAGATGAATCGGCTCGGGATGCTCGTGGATCTGTCGCACGTCTCGCCGGCCACGATGAGTGACGTCCTGAACGTTTCGGAAGCGCCGGTGATGTTCTCGCATTCCTCGGCACGGGCCCTCGTCGATGTGCCGCGGAACGTGCCGGACTCGATCCTCGCGAGGATGCCCGAGAACGGCGGGGTCGTCATGGTGACCTTCGTGCAGCCGTTCGTGAACCAGGCGGCCGCGGACTACGATGACCGCCTCGCCGCCCGGGTCGAGGAGATGCGAGCCGCCGGAGCGTCCCGGGAGGAAATCCGGGACGAGGTGCGCCGGCTTCGAGGCGAGGAGCCGCGTCCGATCGGCACGGTCGACGACGTCGCCGACCACATCGAGCACGTCCGCGACGTGGCCGGAATCGACCACGTGGGGATCGGGTCCGACTACGACGGGATGACGGCCCCTCCGGACCTTCCCGATGTCTCCGCCTACCCGGTCCTGTTCGCGCGGCTGATCGAGCGCGGGTGGAGCGACGAGGATCTCGGGAAGCTGGCGAGCGGGAACATCCTGCGGGTCCTACGGGAGGCGGAGTCCGTGGCCCGCCGTCTCCAGGAAGAGCGCCCTCCGTCCACGGCGGTGATCACGGACTTCGCGCCGGTTCCCTGAGCAAGACCCCGGCGTGCGGGAGCTTCCGGTGGTCCGAGGGGGCGAGACGGATCAGGCGGGCCTTTCGGGCCTGAATGGACGCTGGCTGACCTCGCGTCCCTCCACCACGATGACGCTCGATTCGGGGATCTCCTCCCAGTAATCGGCGACGTCGCTCAGCGGCTCCGAGACGACGACGATCGCGTCATCGCTGTAGCGCTCGAACATCGGGTTCAGCTCCTTGAGGGCGCGGATGCTCCGGCTGTGGTAGAGCGTTCGCGACGCGCTGTTCGACGAGTAGCGGACCGCGTAGAGGCGGTGTCCGTTCGTCAGTCCGATCGTCATCTGCATCGGGTGCTCGATGCCCGCGTTCCAGCCGGCCTCCTCCACGAAGCCCACCATCCTCTGAAGGCCCCCGATCGGATCCTCTTCGAGCCCGAAGCTGAGAGCGAGGTGGAACATCACCTCCGAGTCCGTCGTTCCCTCGATCCCGTTGTAGAGCTCCGGGCTGACGGCGAATTCCAGGGCGCGCCGGATCTCCCGGTAGCCCTCGATGCGTCCGTTGTGCAGGAACAGCCAGCGTCCGTGAACGAACGGGTGACAGTTGGTCTGCTGCACCGGCGTGCCGCCGGTGGCCGCCCGAACATGGGCCACGAACATATGCGAGCGGATCTGCTGAGCCAGATGCCTCAGGTTGGCGTCGTTCCAGGCCGGCTGGATGTCGCGGTACACGCCCGGTGTGTCGCGGGAACCGTACCAGCCGATGCCGAATCCGTCGCCGTTGGTGGTCGTCGGCCCGCTGCGGGCCGACAGGCTCTGGTCGATGATCGAGTGCTCGGGCTCGAAGATCATCTGTTCGAGGTAGAGCGGGGCTCCGGAGTAGGCGAGCCAGCGGCACATGAGTGCTTCTCCGTGAAAGTGACCCGGCAGGGCTGACCGGACCGGGACAGAGCCGGTCATCGTTCCGAAGCTGAGGGTCACCCATGGAGGGACTCTGCGCAAGCGGTCCCGCACGTCTGGCCGGGTGGGATTCCGCAGGGTAACCTTCGGCCATGAACCAGGCGCTCACCGTCCTGCTCTACGCCTCGATTGCCGCGCTCTCGGCCGTTCCCGGAGCCTTCGTACGCTGGTCGTCCCGATCGGGGCGCGATCGGTGGATCGGCTGGGCTCACGCGCTCGCGGCCGGAGCCATGCTGGGCACGGCCTTCGTGCTGACGGCCGAGCCCGTCGGACCGCCGCTCGCCGCGGCCGCCGGAGGTCTGGTCGGCGTGCTGGCGATCGTGGCGACGCACGGGCTCACGCGCCTGGACGGTCTCGATCTGAGCCGTCCGAACCGGAACGACCCGACGGCGGCCCGGCGACTCGTCGCCGTGCACGCCTGGCACGCCTGTGCGGAGGGCGTGGCGATCGGCGTCGCCATGGCTCTCGATCCCTCGCTCGGCGTCTTCGTGGCGCTGGCCATCGCCCTCCACAACATGCCGGAAGCGGCGCTTCTGAAGGGGGCCGCCGGCGGGGAGGGGTCGGGCACGGTCCGGGCCATGCGTCTAGCGATCCTGTCGAACGCGGGCCAGCCCTTGTTCGCGGTCGGCAGCTGGCTGGCTCTCCAGGCGTTTCCGGGCTTCCTGCCCTGGTTCGCAGGCTTCGCGGTGGGAGCCCTGCTCAACCTCGTCCTCACGGAGCTCCTGCCTGCCTCGTATCGACACGCCGGCTCGACGAGCATCGCGCTGGTCTCCACGATCGCGCTCTCCCTGGTCGTCCTCTTCGGGGGCCAGCTGTCATGAACGAGGCCGTGACCGTCTTCGGGTACGGGCTGATCACGGCGCTCGCCACGGGGCTCGGGGCGCTGCCGTTTCTCCTCGTGCGGCGCGTGTCCGGCCACCTCGTGGGGCGACTGAACGCGGTCGCTGCGGGCCTCATGCTCGGGGCCTGCTTCGGGCTTCTCGCCGAGGGCACCCGCTACGGAAGCGGGCAGACGATGGCCGGCGGTCTGCTGGGCGTGCTCTTCATTCTCGGCGCGAACCGCTTTCTTCGGGAGCACCACGTCCACGCCGGGGACGAGGTCGGAGCGGAGGGGATGCGGCGGATGGTTCTCATCGTGACGGTGATGACGGTGCATTCCTTCGCGGAAGGAGTGGCGATCGGCACGTCCTTCGGGGGAGGCATGGTCCTCGCCACCTTCATCACGGCGGCCATCGCCGTGCACAACATCCCCGAAGGCGTGGCGATCAGCGCGGTGCTGCGTTCCCACGGAGTCGGCGTGCCCCGATGCGCGGCCTGGAGCGTCGTCTCATCGCTGCCGCAGCCCATCATGGCCGTTCCGGCCTTCCTCTTCGTCGACGCCTTCGCGCCGGCCCTGCCCTGGGGCATCGGGTTCGCCGCCGGCGCCATGGTGTTCATGGTGCTGCTGGAGGTCCTCCCGGAGGCATACGGAAGCGGCTCGGTGCGCGAGATCGGAGCTATCACGGCCCTCTCGATGATCGCGATGATCCTCTTCCAGCGACTGGTGGCTGGATAGCCGGGCGGAGCCGAAGGGACCGCGATCCGGAGCGAGCGTCGCCGGAACGGCTCAGAACGGACGCGACGGTGTAGGAGCTTCGAACGCAAGGGTCCCCGACGGACCCGCTCAGCCATCGGACGCCAGGAGGAAGCGTGCGGAATCGGAACCCGGACCGGAGAATGGTGGGCCTGCCCGGCCTGATGGCGTCGGTGGCCTGCCTCACGCTCGCCCTGCCTGCCGATCTCGCCGGCCAGCAGGCCCAGACGATGGTGCGTGGCGGAGGGGACAACGGCGGCTACGGCGCGGCCGTGTTCAAGGGATCTGCGGTCAACGACCAGTTCGCCGGATTCTTCGGCCTGCGGGGAGGCTACATCCTCGACCACGTGTTCTCGGTAGGGGCCGGCGGTTACCTGATGGGCGGCGGCGTGGATGTCGACCTGCAGGGAGGGGGCACCGGCTCTCTCGACATGTGGTACGGCGGGGCGGAGATCGAGTTCATCGGGATCTGGAACCAGCTCTATCACATCACCTTCCTGGTGCTGGTCGGCGGTGGAGCCATGGAACTGGATGGGGCGAACGATGGAATCTGGGCCACGGAGCCGGCGCTGAACCTGGAGATCAACGTGGCGCCCTGGCTTCGAGTGGACTTCGGGGGCGGGTATCGGTTCATCTGGGATGTCGACACCCCCGGGTTGAGCAACGGGGATGCCAGCCAGTTCTTCGGCCAGCTGGTCATGAAGTTCGGCACGTTCTGAGACGTGGGGCGTTCGCGAGCGGGCTTGCCGCCCCGGACGGGCCGCCGCTAGTCTCTCCTCTCGTTCCGGTCCACCTTTAGACGCCGCTGTCGACCATGTCTTCCTTGCACGCCGTCGCCGTCGTCCCGGCCCGCTACGCATCCCAGCGTTTTCGAGGCAAAGTGCTCGCGGACATCGGAGGCGAGCCCCTCATCCGCTGGGTGTTCGAGCGCGCCGCGCGCGCGACACGGATCGACCGCGCCTACGTCGCCACCGATTCGGACCACGTGGCCGACACCTGCCGTGCGTTCACGGACCGGGTGTGGGTGAGTCGCGCACGGCATGCGAGCGGCACCGATCGGGTGGCGGAGGTGGCCCGGGAGGTGGAGGCCGATGTCTTCGTGAACGTCCAGACCGACGAGCCCCTGATCGACCCGGCGCTGATCGATGCCCTGGTGGATCTCATCGACCGGGAAGGGGTGCCGTTCGCCAGCGCGGTGGCGCCGATCCGCGAAATGCGGGACTTCCTGGATCCGAACGTGGTGAAGGTGGTGTGTGACTCCCGTCGGAACGCGCTCTATTTCTCCCGGGCCCCGATCCCCTGGCCGCGCGGCGAGACCATCGCTCCGGACGCGGAGTGGCCGGCGGGGCTGGCGGCCCACAAGCACATCGGGATCTACGCGTATCGCCGGGAAGCGCTCCTGGAGCTGGCGGAGCTTCCGCGCTGCCGGGCCGAAGAGATCGAGAGCCTCGAGCAGCTGCGAGTGCTCGACCAGGGCTGGGCCATGCGCATTCTGGAGTGGGAATACCGCGGCGTCGGCGTGGACACGGCCGACGATCTCGATCGACTTAGAAAGTACATAATACAAAACAATATAACCGTATCAGGAGTATAAACTTGCCCGGATTCGAGTGGTTCGGCGAAGAGGAGAGGCGCGAAGTCGGCGAGGTGCTGGAGACGGGGGTGTTGTTCCGGTACGGGTTCGACGAGGCAAGAAACGGAATCTGGAAGACCCGCAGCTTCGAGCGGGAGCTGTGCGAGAGGCTCGGCGCGCGCCACTGCCACGTATGCTCGAGCGGTACGGCCGCCCTCGGGGTGGCCATGGCCGCCTGCGGCATCGGGGCTGGAGACGAGGTGATCGTTCCCCCGTTCACCTTCATCGCCACGATCGAGGGCGTGCTGCAGGCGGGCGCGGTGCCCGTGTTCGCCGATGTGGACGAGACGCTGTGTCTGTCCCCGGAGTCCGTGGCGGCGCGGATTACGGAGCGCACGCGGGCGATCGTTCCGGTCCACATGTGCGGCTCGATGGCCCGGATCGACGAACTCAAGACGCTGAGCGATGAAGCGGGCGTCTGGCTGATCGAAGACACGGCGCAGGCGCTCGGGGCTTCCTTTCGTGGCCGGTCCCTGGGCACCTTCGGAGCGGTCGGCTGCTTCTCGTTCGATCCCGTGAAGACGATCACGTGCGGAGAGGGCGGGGCCATCGTGACCGATGATGAGAGCCTGTACGAACGGGCCGCACAGTACGCGGATCACGGGCACGATCACCTGGGAGCGGACCGGGGGGCGGACGGCCATCCGATTCTCGGCACCAACCACCGGATCAGCGAGCTGGGCTCGGCCGTGGGACGGGCGCAGCTCCGTAAGCTGGATCGCATGCTCGAGGTGCAGCGCGCGAACAAGGCGCGACTTCGGGCGGCGTTCGAGACCTGCGAGGCGGTACGATTCCGCTCGATCCCGGACCCCGCAGGAGATTCCGCCACCTTCCTGTCGATCTTCGCGCCGGACGAGGCGACGGCGCGGGGCTGGAGCCGATCCCTGTCCGACTCCGGAGTGCCCGGCTGCTTCTACTGGTACGACAACAACTGGCACTATCCCCGCCGCTGGGATCACCTGAAGGCGCTGCGGACGCCGGGAACCTCGCCGCTCGTGCTCATGGATCCGCGTCCGGACCTTTCGAAGCCGGACATCCAGGCTTCCGATCGGGTGCTGTCTCGCACGATCTCCATGCTCGTGAAGCTCTCGTGGACCGACGCCGAGCTCGAGGAGATCCAGGGGCGCATCGAGAAGGCACTGGAGGACTGAGCCATGGCCAGGAACTTCCCGATGATCTCGCGCGTCGTGTACGGCCGGGGCTGCTTCGACCAGCTGGACGATATCCTGGTGGAACGGCGCGCAGGCGCGAGCGATGCCATGGTGTTCGTGGTCGATGACGTGTTCCAGGGGGCCGCGCTCGAGGACCGGGTGCCGGTACGGGACGCCGACCTGCTCCTGTGGGCCAACGTGGACGTGGAGCCGAAGACCTCCTACGTGGATGAGTTGACCGAGCTGGTGACCGCTTCGGTAGGCCCGCGTCCGGCGGGCGTCGTCGGAATCGGCGGGGGGAGCGTCATGGACCTGGCGAAGGCCGTGTCGCTCATGCTGACCAACCCGGGGTCGTCCGCCGACTACCAGGGCTGGGATCTGATCCGCGAACCTGCGGTCTACCACGTCGGCGTGCCGACGCTTTCGGGCACCGGAGCCGAGGTCTCCCGAACGGCCGTGCTCACCGGCCCGGAGAAGAAGCTCGGGCTCAACTCGGACCACACGGTGTTCGACCAGGTGGTGCTCGACCCCGACCTCATCGCAGGCGTGCCGGATCGCCAGCGCTTCTACACCGGGATGGACTGCTACATCCACTGCGTCGAGTCCCTGGAGGGCACGTTTCTGAACGCGTTCAGCGAGGCGTACGGGAGCAAGGCCCTCGAGCTGTGCCGCGAGGTGTTCCTCGGGGACCGAACGGCCGAGTCGGACGAGAAGCTCATGATGGCCTCCTTCTTCGGAGGCATGAGCATCGCCTACTCACAGGTGGGCGTGGCCCACGCGACCTCGTACGGTCTGTCCTACGTCCTCGGCTTGAAGCACGGAGAAGGGAATTGCGTGGCGTTCAACCATCTGGAGGAGTTCTACCCGGAAGGCGTGGCCGAATTCCAGCGCATGGCCGAACGGGCCGGTGTCGACCTCCCGTCGGGGGTGACGCGCGATCTCTCGGAAGAGGACATGGAGAGGATGCTGGACGTGTCGCTCGGCATGGGGCCCCTGTGGGAGAACGCACTCGGCCCCGACTGGCGCCAGACGATGACCCGTGACCGCCTACGGGAACTGTTTGCCCGCATGTAGGCGACCGCACGCGGCGCCCGATGCGCGTCGCGGGAATGAACCTCACCCGCCGCGGGTCTAATCTGCGTCCGCTCGTGATCGAGGGGAGACGAGAAGCCCGGCGCCCGTGCCGTTCAGGTCTTCGAACTCGGGATGGTTGAGATCGCATGCGCAGGCCCGAACCGGACGATGTCTTGATCGAGCGGGCCCGAGCGGGTGACGACGGGGCCTTTCGACGGATCGTGGAACGGTACGAGCCCCGGGTGGCGGCCACGGTGATCGGGATGCTGGGACCCGGGGACGATGCCGAGGATGCGGGCCAGGAGACGTTCATTCGACTGTACCGCTCGTTGGACCGGTTCCGGGGAGAGTCCTCTCTGGCGACCTACCTGACCCGAATCGCCATCAACCTCTCGCTGACGGCGCTCGAGAAGCGGAAGCGGTTGCGGTCCCGATTCGTGAGAGAGGAATCCGCTCCCGATGCGAGACGGGTCGAGGATCCCGGGAAGGACCTCGAACGGGAAGAGGTGCAGCGCCGGGTGCGGGCGGCGATCGATCGGCTGAGTGCCGATCACCGGGCCGTCGTCGTTCTGCGGATGATCGATGGATACTCGACGCATGAAGCGGCAGAGATACTGGACGTTCCGGAAGGCACGGTCATGTCGAGACTCGCACGCGCCATGAAACGGCTGGAAGAGGACATGAGGGAGAGGTCCGATGGATGACCTGACGGACTGGATCCGATACCGGGACGGGGAGCTCGAGGGCGAAGAACGGGCTGCGTTCGAGCGGAAGCTCCAGAGCGAGGCCGGGCTGCGCGCCCGGTTCGAGCATCTGGAGGGAATCGCCGGAACACTTCGCGAGGGGGCGAACGCCTCCTTCGAACCGTATTTCGCCACGCGCGTGATGCAGCGGATCGCGCGAACGGGTGAGTCCGCGTCCGCGGAGAGCATGTACGATGCTCTGCTGTGGCTCTTTCCGCGCCTCGCGGCCGCGTGCCTCATGATCATGCTCGGCCTGGGTGCCTATTCCGCACTCCAGGGCGGCTACGGCGGGTCCGTGCTCGACGTGGTGCTCGGCCTTCCGGAAGCCACGCTGGCGACCGCGCTCACGATCGGCGGGTGAGGAGATGGCGATGAGAGCAAGGACCAAATCGGCGCTGCTCCTGGCTGTGGTGCTCTTTCTCGGCGTGGCGATCGGAGTCCTGGTGGCTGGGGCCCTGCACAACCGTCGCCTCGAGCGGATCGCCAACCTGAGGACGGGACCGGGCATCGCGAGGCTCGTGGAACGCGCGGTTCGTCCGGAGAGCGAGGAGCAACGGGAGCAGATACGAGCCATCATGGACGAGGCCTCACCTCGGTTCGTGGAGATCTTCCGGCGTTCCCAGGAGGACATGCGCGCCCTGTCGGACTCGGTCATGAGCGAGCTGGAGGCGATCCTGTCTCCGGATCAGATGGAGACGCTGCGAAGGCACATGGATCTCCGGCGGGGCAGACCCCCGCTCAGGGATGGATGGAGTCCGGAGCGACGGCCGCGCAATCCGCATCCGGAGGGTCGGCCGCTCGGGCGGCCGCCGCCGGACACGGTCGTTCCGCCTCCTCCGAGTCCCTGATGCGGGAAAGTCAGGAGAACGCAGCCTCTCAAGATTGTGCGGTACTCTGCAAACAATGACCCGACTTTGCCCGCACCGCGTCCCCGGGTGAAGGTACGATTCGGGCGGTCCGGCGAGCCGCGAGCGCCCGTTCTCGAGTCGTCTGCAGAGGGTCGACCGCCGTCCCGGGGCTCCCCGAGCCCCGGATGTGGAAAACTCGCCTGTCTGGCACACGATTCGCACCGTCAACTCGGGTGGCCCGCTCCTGTTGGTGGTTCCTGCCGGAGTGATTATCTTGGATTTCGCGGCCGTAACTACGATAGGTCAGGGGGGACAACGAAGTGTTGAGCATAAACCGAACTGCGCGGCGACTCCTTTTCCGCGTCCGTGGTCGGGTGCGACCTTCGACTCGCCTCGGCGAGGCCGGACAGGCCCTGGTCGAGATCGCGATCGCCCTGCCGATTCTGCTCGCCCTGCTGGTAGGCATCTTCGAATTCGCCCGAGCGTACAACGTCCAGCAGGTGATCACGAACGCGGCCCGGGAGGGGGCGCGTGAAGGCGTGCTTCCGACGAGCGGTCAAACGCAGGCCGTGAACCGGGCGAACGACCGTCTTTCCGATGCGAACATCACTTCGGCGACCGTGACCTACACCTGCTCCGGCTCCTGCAACACGGGAGACGAGGTGCAGGTCACCATCTCCGTGAACTATACGTTCGTGTTCATCGGTCCCGTGCTGAGTCTGTTCGCGAGCGGGGACAACGATCCCGGCACGATCAGGCTGAGCACCACCGCGACCATGCGGAAGGAATAGCGGAGGTCCGGGAGCTGCGGGCAGACGCGGGCGCGGGGGCGAGGAGCGGGGCTGGAGGCTCACGGATCACCCCGATGCACGAGGCCCGGCCACTCTGGAGTGGCCGGGCCTCTTCGCATCCGGGATCGAGGTCCGACTAACGCCGGAAGAACCCGCCGCTCTTCTCCTCCTCGCCTACCGGCTCGTGCAGCGTGCTGATGAACGAGTCCCCGGGAAGGTCGGTGTCGATGTTGCCGTAAATCGGCTTCTCGTTGCGCAGCAGATCCACGAAGGCGGGCATGACCGAGAACGGCATGAAGGAGACACAAAGCCTGGCGTCCTCGTTCCACATCGGGCTCGGCGTCTCGGTGCCCTCGGGAACGAAGTAGAAGATGAGCCTGAGGAATTCACCGAAACACGCTACCGCGCCCCAGGAGCGGACGTCGATTCCGCCAAAGGTCTTGGGGTGATCTCCCAGAGTGATCTGGTAGCGCTCGACCAGGAAGTTGTGCTTCGCCATTTCTCGCTCCTCGGATGGTGATCCGACCGTACCCGTCCATCGTGAGCCGGAATTATACAGCGAGCGTAGCCGGAGCGCGACCGCCCGCTCCTTCGCGGTCAGCCCGTGGCAGGGTTGCCGAACAAACACCGAAACTCCATCCTGGTGGCATGGTGAGCCCCCCTCCAGCATCGGGATCGCGGAAGCCTCGCGGCGTACGGTTCAACCCGACCGGCCGGTTCGAGCGCCTCGCCATCGAGCCCCTCGAAGACAGGGGTCCCGAGGAGCCGGAGACGGTGTGGCTCAGGGACGCCTCGAAGTCCGTAATCTCCCGTAACCGGAGTCCGGACGTCCGGTTCGACGCATCCCTCAATCCGTACCGGGGTTGTTCGACCGGGTGCGTCTACTGCTACGCCCGACCGGGCCACGAGTACCTCGGATTCTCGGCCGGCCTCGACTTCGAGACCCGGATCCTGGTCAAGACCGAGGCCCCGGTACTTCTCAAGCGCGAGCTGTCGTCTCCGCGCTGGATTCCGCGGACGCTCCTGATGAGCGGGGTGACGGACCCCTATCAGCCGGCCGAGAAGTCCCTCGGTCTCACGCGGAGCTGCCTCGAGGTGTTGGCCGAGGTGCGTCATCCGGTGGCCGTCATCACGAAGAGTTCCCTCGTGCGCCGCGATATCGATCTCCTGTCCCGACTCGCCGCCGTGGAGGCCGCTGCCGTCACCATCTCGGTCACGACCCTTCGCGACGATCTCCACAGGGCGATGGAACCACGGGGGGCCTCGCCGGGCCGGAGGCTCGCCACGATTCGCGCGCTCGCTTCCGCCGGCATACCGGTCTGCGTGAACGTCGCCCCCGTGATCCCCGGGCTGACGGAGCACGAGATCCCGTCGATCCTCGAAGAGGCAGCCGCGGCGGGCGCATCCGGCGCGGGGTGGATCGCTCTCCGACTTCCGTACGGCGTCGCGACGCTGTTCGAGGGCTGGCTCGACCGCCACTTTCCCGACCGTAAGGAGAAGATCCTCGGCCGCGTGCGCTCCATGCGGGGTGGCCGTCTCAACGATCCGCGATTCGGCACCCGAATGAAGGGTGAGGGGCCGTTCGCCGAGCACATCCGACAGTCGTTTCATGTGCATCGGAGGAGGCTGGGGCTGCGCATGGGACCGCCGCCGCTGTCGGTCGACGCGTTCCGGAGACCGCCGACCCCTGTCTCGCGGCGAGCGGGCCGGGATCCGCACCAGACGGAGCTGTTCAGCTCATCGTCATGAAGCGTCGTCCGCGGACCGCGCGTGGCTGATCGGACCCGAAATCTGCCGGCCGCTCCCGGAAGCACGGGGGTCTCGCTAGAAGGTGGGAGAGTATCCCTCCGTACCATCGTAGCTGACCGCCACGATGATCACCATCGCAGCCACGACCAGCCCGACCCCGATCAGTACGGTGCCGGCAACGTTCGTGGAACGAGATTCCACTTTCTCGACGTCACCCACGGGAAACGAGAGTCGATCGTAGTTATGCTTTCCCTTGATCGTGTCCGCGACGAGGTGGGGTTCGCTGAGCACCGCTCGATCGCCGTCCGCAAGCGTCACCCGGATCTTGCCGTGCTCTGGAACGTCATTCACTCCGATCTCCGTCCAGGAGGCACAACCGGTGATCCAGAGCATGAGGCCGACGAGCAGGAGCGTGAGGGGGCGTTTCGAGGTCACGGGACACCTCCACAGTCGAGGGATGTAGGGCCAAGCTAGCTGCTCTGCCTCAGAAGGGAAGGACGACCGCACCCTTCCTCGATCGCAGGGTCAGGCGAGTTGCATCAACTGCTCGGCCATCCGGGGTCCCGCGGCCTCGTCCTCGTGCTTGAAAATGACGAAACACCGATCCCAGCCGGT
The DNA here is from genome assembly GCF_058719085.1 of Candidatus Benthicola sp. NCBI lineage: Bacteria > Pseudomonadati > Gemmatimonadota > Gemmatimonadia > Candidatus Palauibacterales > Candidatus Palauibacteraceae > Candidatus Benthicola > Candidatus Benthicola sp. The sequence goes on along the minus strand of NZ_JBZQEK010000197.1, from coordinate 25,545 downwards.
GCCGCGGATGCGTTCGGCCCACTCGACCAGCGCAGCCTCGGGATAGTCCGCCTTTCGCAGCCTCAGATAGCCCCATGGCGCCGTCTCCACGATCTCGGCGTCGGCCTCGTCCGTGTCCGCGATGCAGAGGGCCGCTCCATGCGCCCGCAGGGAATCGTAAGTCGCCTCGTCGAACCAGGACGGGTGTCGGAACTCGAAGGCAGCGCGCGTCGGATCACCCAGCCGCGCTAGGAAGCCGTCCAGTCGCTCCCGGTCCTGCTTCAGGTTGGGCGGCAGTTGAAACAGCACCGCGCCGAGCTTCTCGCCGAGCGCGCTCACGGCCCGAAGGAGGTAGGTGGTCTCCTCCTCCGCGTCCTTCAGCCGCTTGAAGTGCGTGATGCGCCGGGATGCCTTGATCACGAAGCGGAAGTCGTCGGGAACCCGGTCTGCCCAGCTCTCGAGCACCGACTCCTTGGGCAGGCGATAGAAGGTGTTGTTGATCTCCACGGCGGGCAGGCGGGAGGCGTACCAGGCGAGCATGTCCCCCGGGGACAGATCCTCCGGATAGAAGGCGCCCTTCCACTCCTTGTAGCTGAAGCCGCTGGTTCCTGCGAGCCATTGCATCGATCGTCCTCCCCTGCGGGCCGGGTCCCGCCGCCTGGTGTGTCAGAGCCGCTTCGCGAGCCGAGCCAGGACGGCCGGAAGATCCGGCGTTTCCTCGAGCAGCGGCCGCATGGGGTCCGATTTCGAGCGAGCGAGCCGCCTCGGCACGCTGCGGATCGTGTACCTGCCTATGTCGAGGCCCCGGTTGACCTCGTGCCACCCGAGCGGAGTGGAGACCGCGGCTCCGGGTACCGGGCGGACGCTGAACGGGGCCGCCAGGAGCTGTCCCCTCCGGTTCTGAAGGTAGTCGACGTAGACCTTGCCCTCCCGTCCGTCCACCGAACGGGTCACCGTCGCGATGTCACCGGCTTCCTGGAGCACCACCCTGGCGAGCAGCTCGCCGAGCGTGCGCGACTGCTCGTAATCGAAGGCGCGCCCCAGGGGGATGAGCACGTGCAGCCCGGTCGAGCCGCTGGTCTTCACGTAGTTGGGGAGCTCGATGTCATCGCAGATGGCATGCAGCAGGCGAGCGATCTCCACCACGTGCTCGAACGGTGCCCCCTTCGGGTCGAGATCCAGAATGCACCAGTCGGGACGGTCGAGGCTCTCCACGCGGCTGGCCCACACGTGGAGGGGGATGGAGCCGAGGTTGGCCATGTACAGGAGCGACGCGCGATCGTCGACCACGAAGTACTCGATCGTCTTGTCGGACCCCTCGCTCTCGACCGTCTCCGTGCGGATCCACTCCGGCGTCGACACCGGGACGTTCTTCTGGTAGAACGACTTTCCCCCGATGCCGTCCGGATATCGGGTGAGGACGAGGGGACGATCGGCCAGGTAGGGAAGCAGCCAGGGAGCGATCTTCCGGTAGTACTCGAACAGGTCCTTCTTGGTGTAGCCCTCCTCGGGCCAGAACACCTTGTCGGGATTCGAAAGGGGCGGATCGCCGTGCGAGTCGGCCCGTGCTCCGGCCAACGGTCCCGCTTCCGCGTCCTCTTCGAAGTCGCGTCCATCCTCCGTGGAGGACGGCCCGCCGCGGCGCGCAGGGGCCTCGCATTCCTCCGGGGCCTTGTCCTCGCGAATCCCGAGGAAGACGGGTTGCCGGAGAAGGCCATCCTCGGTTCGCTCCAGGTAGCGCACTTCGGCGACGAGCTCCGGCCGGACCCAATGATCGGTTCCCTCCGGAATCACGCCCTCCGCCGGGGGAACCTCCGCCTCCAGAGACTCCAGTCGCGCTCGCAGCTCTCGCCGCCGGGCTGACGTGAAGCCGGTGCCCACGCGTCCGAGGTACATCCTCCGACCGCCCTCGAGACCGGCCAGGTGAAGCGCTCCCAGCCCTTCCAGGCTACCCCCCGGCTCGGTGAAGCCGACGATCACGCAGTCGGTCGAAGGGACTGCGCGCACCTTCAGCCAGCTCCGGGAGCGTCCGCCCCGATACCGGCTTCCGGCCTTCTTGGCCACGATTCCCTCCAGGCCCATCGCCGTCACCTGCTCGAACAGCGCCTCCCCGACACCCCGGAAGTGGTCCACGAACCGAAGCGGTCCGACCGGCGGAAGCAGATCCTGCAGCAAGGCCTTGCGCTCCTCCAGCGGCAGCGAGCGCAGGTCGTGGCCCCCCACTCCCAGGAGATCGAAGGCGTAGAGGGTGGCCGGCTGGCGGAGCGAAGCGCGCTTGACGTCCATCGGACGCCGGACTCGTGCCCTGCGCTGCAGACGCTGGAAGCTGGGCCGTCCCGCCTCGTCGTGCAGGACCACCTCTCCGTCGATCACGAAGTCGTCGACCGGCAGTGCCCGGAGGGCGCGCACCAGCTCCGGAAACCAGGAGGTGGCATCGTTGCCGTTGCGGGTGACGAGGCGGCATACGCGGCCGTGACGGTCCGCCAGCATCCGATAGCCGTCCAGCTTCAGCTCGAACAGCCATTCGGGGTCCGAGAAGGGGGCCTCGGCCGTGTGGGCGAGCATGACCGTGACATGGTCCGCCCGCACGGATCGCCGAGCCGCCTCCGCCGCCGCGGCTCTGTCGGCCAGTGCCCCGGTCCGATCCAACCTCGAGCCCAGCTCTTCCACCGTGAGCCCGCTGAGCACCGACTCCTGCGGGACCGCCGCGTCCGCGGCGGGGACAGCCGCCAGCTCCTCCCTCGACAGCGTCCGCTTCTCCCGGATCAGGAGCCACTCCTTCTCCGTCTTCTTTAGCTTCACCAGGGTCCACACGCCACGCAGCTTGTACCCGCGGAGCTCGAACAGGAGCTTGCCTTCCTCGAGGCCCCGAACCGGGTCCTCCAGGGCGACCCAATGGCCGCGGTCCCAGACGATCATCGGGCCCGCCCCGTAGTTGCCGGGAGGGATCACATCCTCGAAGTCGACGTACTCAAGAGGGTGATCCTCGACGTGGACGGCGAGTCGCTTTTCCTCGGGATCGAGCGAGGGGCCCTTCGGTACGGCCCACGAGGTGAGGGTCCCTCCGAGCTCGAGGCGAAGGTCCCAGTGCAGCCGGCTGGCCGCGTGCTTGTGGATCACGAAGAGCCCACCCGCAGGGGAGTGGGAAGGCTCGGCATCGCTCGGGTCACCGGACGGGGCGAGCCCCGGCTCGGGGGTCTTCCCGGCGGTCCGCTTGTCTCGATACGGGGCGAGGGGATCGCGCTTAGACATGGCTATAGCATATTTTGATAGACTGATCCGAGAAACAGGAGCGACGCATGAGCGCACGTCCCATCGCCTCGGCCACCATCTCCTTCGGGCTCGTGTCGGTGCCCGTCAAGCTCTTTTCGACGGCCGACAACTCCCAGAAGGTCACGTTCAACTGGATCAATCCCGAGACGGGGATGCGTGTCCGGCAGCGTTATTGGGACGAGAAGGAGGAGCGGCTCGTCGAGCGCGATGAGCTGGTGAAGGGATACGAGTTCGCCCGCGACCAGTTCGTTCTGTTCAGCCCGGAGGAGCTCAAGGTCCTCGAGGCACAGTCGACCAACCAGGTCGAGATCACGGAGTTCATTCCGTTCGAGCAGGTGGAGCGGATGTACCTCTCGAAGGCCTACTTTCTGGGGCCCGATCGCGGCGGCGAGCGGGCGTATCGACTGCTCAGCGCCGCCCTCCGCGAGACGGGTCGGGCCGCCGTGGGCCGGTATGCCGCGAGAGGCAAGGAATACCTGGTGCTGGTTCGACCGATGGGAGACGGGCTCGTCCTCGAGCAGCTGTTCTATGCGCAGGAGCTGCGTTCGTTCGACGAGGTGCCGATCGGCGAGGGAGAAGTGAAGAAGGAGGAGCTGGATCTGGCCGTTCAGCTGATCGAGCAGGCGGCGTCGGACGTCTTCGAACCGGAGAAGTACGAGGACGAGGTCTCGAAGAAGGTCATGGCCCTGATCGACAGGAAGATCGAAGGGGAAGAGATCACCACGGCGCCCGAGGCCGAGGCGGAGGACAAGATCGTGGACCTCATGGAGGCCCTGAAAGCCAGCCTGGGTGGCGGCGCCGAAGCGGAGGAGGCGACCGGCGGGCGAAAGCCGGCCAGGAGAGCCGCTTCACGGGGCAAGGGAGCGGCCAAGAAGCGGGCCGCCAACTAGGAACCGAACGTGGGTAGCTACTCGACGAGAGAAGCGGCGGAACTGCTCGGACTGTCCCAGCAGAGGATCAGGCGACTCGCCGAGTCGGCCGCTCTCCATCCCGAGAGACCGAGGCACGGCTGGTACCGGTTCGACTTCCGGGATCTCGTCCTCCTCCGCACGGCACTCGAGCTCGAGGAATCGGGCGTGTCACCGCGCCGGCTCCTGCGCTCCCTGCGCGACCTGAAGAAGCAGCTTCCCGAGGATCGACCGCTGACCGCGATCCGCATTACCCTCGAGGCCGACCAGCTGGTGGCCCGCGACGACGATCTCGCCTGGAACCCGGAGTCCGGACAGGTGCAGCTCGGCCTCGAGGTCGAGGAAGGTGGGGAGGTCGAGCCGCTCGACCGCCGCCGGGCCCGCCCGGTGGCCGCGGAGAAGCGGCTCGAGGCGGCCGACTGGTACGAGCTGGGGTGCGGCTTGCAGGCCCAGGCCCCCGAGCAGGCCGCCGAGGCCTTTCGCCGGGCGGTCGAGCTGGATGCGGGGCTCGCGGACGCGCACATCAACCTGGGCGTGCTGTTGCACGAACGATCGGATCTGGAGGGCGCGGAGCTGTGCTACCGTCTGGCTCTTCGTGCCGATCCGGCGAGCGCGACGGCGGCCTACAACCTCGGGGTCGTGCTCGAGGACCTCGGGAAGCCGGAAGAAGCGACGGACGCGTATCGGCAGGCGATCGACAGTGATCCGCTGCTGGCCGACGCGTACTACAACCTGTCCCGGCTGTACGAGAGGGCAGGGGATCGGGCGACGGCGTTGAGACACCTCCGATCCTACAGCGAGCTGGTCAAGGTCAACTGACCGGTCCGAGTTCATGCTGCCGGTCGAGCGTGCGGCCGGCCAACCCGGGGAGCTTCATGATCCGACCGACGAGAAACGGTGGACTCGGCCTGCTGGTCGCGATTCTGCTCGGCGTGTCCGCCGATCGCGGGCTCGCCCAGGAGTCCGCGTACGGGGCACCCGGTGTATCCGCGGAGAACGGCGCCGGAGGGCTGCCCGCCATGTATCTCGAGGATCGGCCCTCCCCGGAGTTCCACCGTGGGCGGCGCGCGGCGGTGCTGGAGTCCCTTCCCGCCGACGCCGTGGCGATTCTGTTGAGTGCGCCGACGAGGCTGAGGTCGAACGACGTCGAGTATCCCTACCACCCGTCCAACGACCTCTATTACCTGACCGGCATGACCGAGCCGGCGACGGTGCTCCTCCTCGTGCCGGCCGGAGTCGAGGTGGGCGGCCGCCTCGTCCGGGAGGTGCTGTTCGTGCCGGAGAGGAACCCGAGCACGGAGCGTTGGACCGGGCAGCGGCTCGGCGCCGAGCGCGCCGAGGAGGTGCTCGGGGTCGAGGCGGCGCTTCCGCTCGACCGGCTCGAAGAAGTGCTGGATCCGCTCCTGGCGGGCCACCAGGCCTACCTGCAGTCCTGGCCCGAGGGCGTGGCGGGAGCGAGCGAGCTCGCCGCGCAGATCGAGTGGCTGTCGGAGCGCATCTCGCTGCCGGAGCTGGCGGAGGGACGCGTCGGCTTCGCGCAGCGCGCCATGATGCGGGCCCGGGACGAGGCTTCGTACGCGCGGACCCTCCGGATGCTCGAGCGAATGGGGGGCGCTCCGGCGCTGGAAGATACGGAGGCGTCGGACATGGCCCGCGCGTTCGAGGGGGCAGGCAGCGCGGGAGCGTGGTCGTCCTGGCTCGACGCCTACCTGGCCGACTACGCCGATGGCCTGCGGCTCGACTCCATCCTGACGGCGCTGCGGGAGGTGAAGGCGGAGGAGGAGCTGACGTTCCTCCAGCGGGCCGTCGACATCACGTCGGAAGCGCACCGGGAAGCCCTGCGGGCCATCGAGCCCGGCCTGTACGAGTACGAGATCGAAGCGGTGATCGAGTACGTCTTCCATCGCGAGGGAGCAGAACACGCGGGCTTTCCGAGCATCGTCGGCAGCGGCGCGAACTCGACGGTGCTTCACTACGGGTCGAATCGCCGGCGGATGGAGGAAGGCGATCTCGTGGTGATGGACATCGGGGCGGAGTACCGGGGCTATTCCGCCGATGTGACCCGGACGGCTCCGGTGAGCGGCCGGTTCTCGGAGGCGCAGCGCCTGATCTACGAGAGCGTGCTCGAGGCCCAGGCAGCGGCCATCTCGAGGGTCCGGGTGGGCGCCACGATCGCCGAGCTGAACGAGGCCGTCTTCGAGGTGCTCGCCGGGCGGCTGGAGACGCTCGGCATCATCGACGAGCCCGGAGAGGTTCGGCGTTTCCTTCCGCATGGGGTGAGTCACTACCTCGGGCTCGACGTGCACGACGTCGGCTCCTACGGACCACTCCCCGCGGGCGCCGTGGTGACCGTTGAACCGGGTCTCTACTTTCCGCCGGCCAGCGACCTCGACGAACGGTGGTGGAACATCGGAGTGCGGATCGAGGACGACGTTCTGGTCACCGAGAGCGGCCCCGTGGTCCTTTCCGCGGGTGCGCCCAAGGCGATCGAGTCGATCGAGTCGCTGATGCGGGAGCCCGGTCTGGAAGCGGCTCGAGCTGTCCGCTGAGAAGGACCCTGCCGCCCGGCGCTCGCGTGAAGTGACCGGGAGGCGCGTTGCAGTCGTGAGGGCGGTTCCCCCTCCATCGCCCCGCCGAGAACCCGTTGCCACAAGGAGGGAGCGATGAGTGTTTCCCAGCGACTCGAGACCCTGCTCGAAGAGAGCGGAGTGCCCTTCGAGGTGATCGATCATCCCCTGGCGTACACGGCCCAGGAAGAGGCGGCTGCCAGTCACGTGCCGGGTCGGCATTGGGCCAAGACCGTCGCCGTCCTCGTCGATGGCGAGCCGGCCCTGGCCGTCGTTCCCGCCACCTGTCGCCTCGACCTGGAAAAGCTCCGCAAGGTCGTCGGCACCGAAGACGTGACGGTCGCCCGTGAAGCCGAGTTCCAGGATCTCTATCCCGATTGCGACCTCGGGGCCATGCCCCCGTTCGGAGAGCTCTACGGTCAGAGGACGTTCCTCGACGAGGTGCTCCGGGAGGAGGAGAAGATCGCCTTTCATGCCGGGGACCATCGGACGGCGATCGAGATGTCGTTCACGGATTTCGAGCGGCTGTGCAGTCCGGTTCCCGCCGATCTGTCGGGTCCGCAGCGGGAGACTGCCTGACCCCATCGGTACCGGGCCGATCTGCGGGTCGCGTGCCGATCCCGTACACGTCGTCCCAGTCCCGAACACCCGGAGGCGGTCGCCGTCGCCGTGGCGGAGTGCTGAAGTATCGTTTGGACAGGGACATAGAGCCGGTGCCCCGGTCTGGCATACGGGTTGCACGGTGGGTGGAGGCGAGGCGCGAGCCCCGACCCGGGGCGCGCGTCGGGGTCCGAGCGACACGGGAGAGCGAGCGGGATGGGCGCACTGACACAGGACGTGAGATTCGGGCTACGGGCCCTGATGAAGCACCCCGGCCACACGGCCGTGGTGATTCTCACCCTGGCGCTCGGAATCGGGGCGAACACGGCCATCTTCAGCGTGATTCACGCGGTGATGATTCGCCCCCTTCCGTACGAGGATGCCGACCGGCTCGTTCTGCTCCGTCACCGCATCGAGGCGACCGACTTCGTCGACGGTCCGATGCCGCCGGCGGACGTGATGGACATTCGCGATCATACGGACGTGTTCGAGGGTGTGGCCGCGACGGATCGCACATTCGAGCAGAACCTCACCGGCGACGGCCAGCCGATCGAGGTCCGGGTCGCCGGGGTCACCGCGAACTTCTTCGACGTGCTTGGCGTGGAAGCGGCTCTGGGCCGCACCTTCCTGCCGGAAGATGAGGAGCCCTTCCCGCCAGGTGCCTTCGCCCAGGACGCACCTCCACCGGTCAACCACGTGGTGATCAGTCACGGCCTCTGGATGCGGCGCTTCGGCGGATCTCCCGATGCCATCGGTGCTTCCCTGGTGATCAACGACTTCACGAACACGGTCGTGGGAGTGATGCCGGAGGGGTTCGAGCTCCTCATGCCGGCCAACGCGGGCATGCCGAGGGGGACCGACGTCTGGGCGCCCACCCGCTTCGACTACCGACAGGCTCCCCGCACGAGCGCGAACGCGAACCGCCGTGTGATCGCGAGGCTGAAGCCGGGCGTCACGCTCGCCGAGGCGCAGGCCCAGGCGGACAAGGTGGCCGAGTGGCAGCGCGCGAACTTCGACTACAACCGGGGCGGCGAGATCTACATCGATGTCAAGCCGATGCACGCCGATATCGTCGGTCACGCACGCCCGGTGCTGCTCGCCCTGCTCGGGGCCGTGGTCTTCGTTCTGCTGATCGCCTGCGCGAACGTGGCCAACCTGCTCCTGGTCCAGGCGGCCTCCCGGGAGAAGGAGATGGCGATCCGGGCCGCGCTGGGGGGCTCGCGAGGGCGGATCATCCGTCAGCTTCTCACGGAGAGCCTGCTCCTCGCCGTGGTGGGCGGGCTGGCGGGCCTCCTGCTGGCACGCTGGGGCGTCGACCTGCTGCTCGCGCTCCGGCCCGCGAACCTTCCGAGGGTCGACGTCGTAGGCATCGATGGACCGGTCCTGCTGTTCACGCTGGGCGCCTGCCTGTTCTCTGCGCTCGCTTTCGGGCTGGTGCCCGCGCTGCAGGCGTCGAAACCCGACCTGAACGACTGCCTGAAGGACCGGGGAACGGTTTCGCCGGACGTGAAGCGACGCCGTCTCCGGAGCGGCCTCGTCGTGGTCGAGGTCGCGCTGTCGATGGTCCTGCTCATCGGCGCCGGGCTCATGCTGAGGTCCTTCCTTGCGCTCCAGAAGCAGGATCTCGGCTTCGACTCCGACGGCGTGGTCACCTTCCGGCTCACCATGCCTCCGCTGAGGACGCAGTACGGAACTCCGGAAGGTCGTGCGAGCTTCATCTCGGAGCTCGAAGAACGGTTGGAGTCGATCCCCGGCGTCCAGAGCGCCGGTGCGGTGCAGGTACTTCCGCTGAGCGGCCGCTTCTGGACCTCGCCCTACTACTTCGAGGGAGCTGAAGAAAGAGACCTCGACGCTCTCGAAGCGGACTACCGGTTCGCGACCCCCGGGTTCTTCGACGCGCTGGGCATGCGCGTTCTCAGCGGACGGGTGTTCAAGGAATCCGAGAACGAGGACGGGGCCGAGGTCGTGGTGATCGACCGGGCCCTGGCCGCTCGGGCGTGGCCGGGAGAAGATGCGGTCGGAAGGTACCTTCGGGCGGTCATCAGCCCCTTCGACGGCACGGGCGCGGAGAACCGTTGGGTGAAGGTGGTGGGGGTCGTCGAGAACGTGCGATCCGAGGACCCGCGCGTCGCCGGGCGCGAGACGCTCTACTTCCCATACCGGCTCCAGGGGGCCTTCTTCAACGTCACCATGGCCGTGCGCGCGGAGGGGGACCCGGTGGGCCTCGTCCCCACCCTGCGGGAGGCCGTTGCCTCGCTCGACGCCGACATGCCCGTGGCGGCCGTGACGACGATGGACGAGTACGTACGGCTCGCCATCGGCCCGACCCGCTTCGCCATGATCCTCATCGGACTGTTCGCCGGCGTCGCTCTCGCCCTCGCCCTGATCGGACTGTATGGAGTGATCGCCTCGCTCGTCCGGCAGCGCACGCACGAGATCGGCGTGTACATGGCCTTCGGGGCCGAGACGCCGCACATCCTCGGAATGGTCGTGCGTCGCGGCGTCGTTCTGGCCATCGCCGGCGTGCTTCTCGGAGTCCTGGCGTCGCTGGCCCTCACCCGGGCGGTCTCGAGTCTGTTGACCGGCGTGACCGCCACGGACCCGGCGACCTTCGTCGCGGTCGGTCTGCTTCTCGCCGCGGTCACCCTGATGGCCAGCTTCATACCGGCGCACCGCGCGGTACGCATCGATCCGATGGACGCTCTCCGCTACCACTGATTCCGAGAGGGCGGGGGAGTTTCGCACGGCCCTCTCGCGTGCCCCCTTGACAGAACTCGATATATCGTTACGATATTCTTATCGATATATCGCGTAACAGTCGACACGCGACACCGTCGCCCAATCGAGGGGAACGATCCTGCATGACGGCCCAATTCGACAACCCCTGGTCTTCCATGTTCGGCCCCGGCGCGGCCGGGTTCGGCAAGGGTTTCCGCTGGCGGGTCTTCGACCGGGGTGACCTCAAGTACGTGATCCTCGAGCTCCTGCGGGAGACGCCGATGCACGGCTACGAGGTGATGCGGGCGCTCGAGGAGACCTCCGGCGGCGCCTACACGGCGAGTCCCGGGTCCGTGTATCCCGCTCTCCAGTCCCTCGAAGACGACGGCTACGTCCGAAGCGAGGAGACGGACGGTCGGAAAGTGTACACGATCACCGACGAAGGCCTGAAGTTCCTGGATCTCAACCAGGACCGCGTCCAGCGGATCCTCAGGAGGATCAAGGACCTGGCCAGGCATTTCTCGGGAGCGCCGATGACCGATGTCACGCGCTCGTTCATGCGCCTCGCACAGGCCAGCTTCGAGCAGTCCGTGCGGCGGGTCGGGGACGCCGACACGATGGACCGACTGAGCGAGATTCTCGAGCGGGCCGCGCGGGAAGTGGAGAGCGTGGGCCGCAGGGCGGAACAACCGGAATCGTCGGAGCCTTCAGGACGAGGGGTGGAGGAAGAAGAATGAGCGCGATCCTGTTCTCGGCGTGGGCGTTCTCGGTGGTGTGCTTCTGTGTCGCCGGCGTGACCTGCCGGGTCGTCTGCCGGCGCCGGCGGAGCCACGGTGGCGCCTGCATCTGCGGTCGACACGTGGCCCAGCCCGGGCGCTTGGGTCCGCGGTCTCCGACGTCCCTTTCCTCGTTCACGCCGGGCTCCGCCCGACTCAGGGCCGCCGAGGCGCGGGTCCGAGCCCTCCAGCAGCGGTACGTGGAGGGCCGCCTTTCGATGGAGCAGTACGAGATCGAGTTGGACCGGGCCGTGGGCCTGGCGTGACGGCTTCAGGGTCCGGCTCTCCGGATGCATCCGCGGGGGCCGTCGGCTCCGAACCGATCCGGTGCGCATGGGTGGGCGAAGATCCCGCGATGCGGGCCTACCACGACGAGGAGTGGGGCGTGCCGGTGCACGAGGACCGTAGGCACTTCGAGTTCCTGCTTCTCGAGGGGGCCCAGGCGGGGCTCAGCTGGCGGACCGTGCTGCACAGGCGAGAGGGCTACCGCAGGGCGTTCGCCGGATTCGACCCGGCCGCCGTGGCCCGCTTCGGAGAGGGTGAGATCGGGACCCTGCTCGAGGATCCAGGGATCATCCGGAACCGCCTGAAGATCCGGTCGGCCGTTGGAAACGCCCGCGCCTTCCTTCGAATCCAGGACGAGTTCGGGACGTTCGACCGGTACGTGTGGAGGTTTACAGGGGGAGCCCCGTCGAGGAACGAATGGCGGACCCTTGAGGAAATCCCGGCCGAGACCGAGGTGTCGCGCGCCCTGAGCCGCGATCTCAAGAAGAGGGGATTCCGGTTCGTCGGTCCCACGATCATCTACGCGTACATGCAGGCGGCCGGGCTGGTCAACGACCACGTGATCGGCTGCTTCCGACGGGCCCAGATCTCGGCCGCAGCCGCCGGGTGACGCAGGTTCCAGGACGAACAGGAGGCGTTGTGGTTCGGGACGGAAGCCCACACGAACGATCGGCGGAAGCTGCCGTGAGGCCCGGGGCCGTGGTCACGGGCGCTTCGAGCGGCATCGGGTACGAGCTCGCCCGGGTCCTTGCCCGGGAAGGGCACGACGTGGCGCTCGTCGCCCGGTCGGCCGACCGCCTCGCGGACATCGCCGCCGGGCTCGAAGGGGAGTTCGGCGTGAGGGCGCTCGCCATTCCGGAAGACCTCGCGGACCCCGGGGCTCCCGAACGGCTGGTCGGCCGTTTGAGCGCGGAGAGCTTCCCGGTGGACGTTCTCGTCAACAACGCGGGGTTCGGAACGATGGGGCGCTTCTGGCGATCGGATCCGAGCGCCCAGGTGGACATGGTGCAGGTCAACGTGGCCGCGGTCACGCACCTGACCCGTCTGTGCCTCGGACCGATGGTGGAGCGCGGGAAGGGCCGAATCCTCAACGTCGCGTCCACGGCGGCGTTCCAGCCCGGTCCCTACATGTCGGTCTACTTCGCCACCAAGGCGTTCGTGCTGTCGTTCTCCGAAGCGGTCGCCGAGGAGCTGCGGGGCACCGGGGTCACCGTGACGGCGCTGTGCCCGGGTCCGACCGCCACGGACTTCCAGGCACGAGCCCGCATGCAGCGCACACCGATCGGGGGTCGGCTGGTCACCGGCGATGCCGAGGCCGTCGCCCGCGCCGGGTACCGCGGCATGCGGCGGGGAAAGCGGCTCGTCATACCGGGCTGGCACAATCGGATCGGATCGTTCCTGCCGCGCCTGTTTCCCCGTGGCCTGGCGACGCGGATCGTCGCACGGCTCACATCGGCCCGCGGGGAACCCTAGGAATCCGGGGTGCGAACCCCGCTGAACAGGGCGAGACAGAAGGAGAGGGCGCCGCTCGGCGCCCCCTCCCGCACTCGGGCCGAGCGGGCCCGTCAGCTCACCGGCTTCAGGTACCGTCCCAGCCAGTCGAAGAACACCCGGTGCCACAGGATCCCGTTTTGCGGCGTGAGGATCCAGTGACCTTCCTCGGGGAAGTACAGGAACCGGCTCTCGATGCCGTTCAGCTGGGCGGCCGTGAACGCCTGCATGCCTTCGCCGATCGGAACGCGGAAGTCCTTCTCACCGTGAATCACCAGGATCGGGGTGTCCCAGTTCTGCACGAACCGGTGCGGTGAGAATCGCTCATAGCTGTCGGGCCGGTCCCAGTACGCGCCGCCGAGGTCGAAGTTGACGAAGAACATCTCCTCCGTGGCGCCGTACATGCTCTCCAGGTTGAACACGCCCGCATGGGCCACGAAGGTCTGGAAGCGATCTTCGTGGTTGCCGGCCAGCCAGTAGACCGAGTAGCCGCCGAAGCTCGCGCCGATCGCCCCGAGCCGGTTCGCATCCACGTAGGGCTCGGCGGCGACCGCATCGATGGCGGACAGAAGGTCCTGCATCGCCTGTCCCCCCCAGTCCCCGGAGATCTCCTCCTTCCACGCCTGGCCGAAACTCGGCACGCCGCGTCGGTTGGGCGCCACCACGATGTATCCGTTCGCCGCCATGAGCTGGAAGTTCCACCGGTACGAGAAGAACTGCGACACGGTGCCCTGCGGACCGCCCTGAGCGTACAGAAGAGCCGGATAGCGGCGGTCGGGATCGAAGCCGGGAGGGTAGATCACCCAGGTGAGGATCGACTCGCCGTCGGTCGCCTCGACCATCCGCTTCTCGACCCGGCCCAGCTCGACGCCGGCCAGGAGGTCCCGGTTCGCGAAGGTGATCGGCTCCGCCGTGCCCGAGCCCGGTTCGACCCGGTAGATCTCGTTCGGGGAGGACATGGACCGACGAGAAGCCACGAGCACCTCTCCGCTTCCGGAGCTCGCGACGTCCAGGGAGACGTAGTCGAACACCCCATCCGTGACCTGCTCCACATCGCCCGCTCCGTCCGCCGCCACCGTGAAGATCTGGACCGTGCCCCGCGAGTCGCTCGTGAAGAAGATTCGCTGGCCGTCCGCCGTCCAGGCGGGCGAATGCGCGTCGTCGTCGTACCCCTGCGTGAGCTCGAACCGCTCTCCGGTCCGAAAGTCGTGGACGAACAGTCGATTGCGGTCCGACTCGTACCCATCCCGCTCCATGCTCAGCCACACGATCCGGTTACCGTCCGGCGAGAAGACGGGCTGCACGTCGTAGCCCATCATTCCCTCCGTGAAGTTCGTCGTCTCACCGGACTCGAGGTCGACGATGTAGATATCGGAGTTGGTGCTGACCGCGTACTCCGTGCCGGTCAGCTTCTTCGAGGTGTAGGCGATGCTCTGCCCGTCCGGGCTCCAGGCGATCTGCTCCACGCCCCCGAACGGGTTGAGCGGGGTGTCGAACCGCTCTCCCTCCATCAGGTCTCGAGGCTCGCCGACCCAGCCGTCCCTGTACGGCGCCACGAACAGATGGCTGTAGGCATAGTCGTGCCAGCTGCTCCAGTGCCGGTACATGAGAGCATCCATGATCCGGGCGTCGGCGTCCGGGAGGTCGGGGTACAGATCGTGGATCGTTCGATCCAGCTTCACGTCGGCGGTGAAGGAGATGTGCGTCCCGTCCGGTGAGTAGAGGAAGTTGGCGATTCCGCCCTCCACATCGGTGACCTGGCGCACCTTGCTTCCGTCGGCTCGCACCTCCCACAGCTGGGTGGACCCGCCCTTGCTCGAGAGAAAGCCGATCCACTGTCCGTCGGGCCGCCATGCAGCGGAGTGCTCGGAGCCCTTCATCTTGGTGAGCCGGACCGGCTCTCCACCGTCCACGTCCACCCGGTACAGGTCCGTGTCTCCCCGGTTCGCCTCCACGTCATAACCGGTGATTCCGTATACCACTCTGCGACCGTCCGGCGAGACCGCGGGGGCCGACACGCGCTTGAGCTTCCACAGGAGCTCGGGCGTCAGGACTTCCTGCGCCGGTGCCGGGCCGGCGGTGGACAGGAGCGCAAACAGGAGCGCCGTGGCGACGCCCGCCACAGCTCGCTTCGCATGAGCCATATCGACGTACCCTCTGCCAGAGTTCGACCATCACGCCCGGGCGGGCGGAAAGGGCTGTCATGGTGCGACGACAGGGGCTACCATGCAAGCCGCCTGCCGCCGGCGTGGCGGCGATACCGGCAACTGGAGGGGTGCGCGAGATGGGTTCAAACAGATCGGGTATCGGGGGAGGTGCGGTCCTGATGATCGCTTTCGTGGTGTCGGCCGGAGGGTGCGGCGAAGATTCGACCGAGGTCAGCCGAGAGGCTCCCGTGGCGCGTGTGGAGCCCACGGAGCTGGTCGCGCACGGAGACACCCGGGTGGACGAGTACTACTGGCTCCGGGAGCGCGAGAACCCGGAGGTGGTCGGGTACCTGGCCGCCGAGAACGAATACCTCGAGGCGGAGATGGCCCATACGGCGAATCTCCAGGAGCGGCTCTTCGAGGAGATCGTGGGACGGATCAAGGAAGACGACGAGTCGGTGCCGTACCGGTTCCGTGACTACTACTACCGGGCGCGATTCGAGGAAGGGAAGGAGTACCCGGTGTACGTCCGCCTTCCCGGATCTCCGGATGCCCCGGAGGAAGTCATGGTCGACGTGAACCAGCTGGCCGAGGGGCACGAGTTCTACGCAGCGAGCGTCGGCGTCGGTGGCATCAGCGAGAACCAGCGGGTCCTGGCGTTCGCCACGGACGACATGGGGCGCCGCAAGTACACGATCCGGTTCAAGGACCTGGACACCGGGGAGTTCCTGCCGGATGTGATTCCCGACGTGACCCCGAACCTGGCCTGGGCGGCGGACGACCGTACGCTGTTCTACACGAAGCAGGACCCAGAGACCCTCCGATGGTACCAGGTCTACCGACACACCCTCGGCACGGACCCGTCCGAGGACGTGCTCGTGTACGAGGAGCCCGACGAGGAGTTCAGCGTCTCGGTCCGGCGCACCAAGTCGCGCGATTACATCATGATCGCCGCCTATCAGACCCTGTCCACCGAGTACCGGTACCTTCCGGCGTCCGAGCCGGCCGGTGAGTTCCGGGTGATCCTGCCGCGCGAGCCGGATCACGAGTATTCCGTCGACCACTTCGGGAACGACTTCTACATCCGAACGAACGACGGTGCGCGGAACTTCAAGCTGGTGCGGGCCCCGGTGAGCGATCCCGCCCGGGCGAACTGGGTCGAGGTCGTTCCCCACCGGGACGACGTCCTGCTCGAGGGGTTCGAGATCTTCCGGGACCACCTGGTGGTGGAGGAGCGGAGAGAGGGCCTCGTGCGCCTGAGGGTGATGCCGTGGGCGGGCACCGGGGCGTACGACATCGCGTTCGATGATCCGGCGTGGGCGGTGTTCCCGACGGCCAACCTGGAATTCGACACCCCGCTGCTCCGGTTCGCCTACACATCCATGACCACCCCGCTGTCCACGTACGACTACGACATGAACACGCAGGAACGGACGCTGCTCAAGCGAACAGAGGTCGTCGGTGGCTACGATCCCGCCGACTATCGCTCCGAGCGTCTCTGGGCGCCGGCCCGGGACGGACGCCGGGTGCCCATCTCCCTGGTGTACCGTGCAGGGACCGAACGGGATGGGACCGCTCCGCTTCTCCTGTACGGGTACGGCTCCTACGGCGCCAGCATGGATGCCAGCTTCAGCTCGGCCCGGCTGAGCCTCCTGGATCGCGGCTTCGTGTACGCGATCGCCCACGTGCGCGGCGGCGAGGAGCTGGGACGGTGGTGGTACGAGGAGGGCAAGCTGCTGAACAAGATGAACACCTTCACCGACTTCATCGACGCGGCGGAATTCCTCGTCGGTGAAGGGTACGCGGACCCGGATCGCCTGTTCGCCATGGGAGGGAGCGCCGGGGGACTGCTGATGGGGGCGGTGATCAACCTCCGACCGGACCTGTGGCGGGGCGTCGTGGCCGCGGTGCCCTTCGTCGACGTGGTCACGACCATGCTCGACGAATCGATTCCCCTGACCACCAGCGAATACGACGAGTGGGGAGACCCGAACGACCCGGAATACTACGAGTACATGCTGGCGTACTCGCCGTACGACAACACGGTGCCGGGAGAGTACCCCAACTTGCTGGTGACCACCGGTCTGCATGATTCCCAGGTCCAGTACTGGGAACCGGCCAAGTGGGTGGCCCGGCTGCGGGCGGTGAAGACCGACGACCATCGCCTGTATCTGCACACCAACATGGACGCCGGGCACGGCGGAGCGTCCGGCCGCTTCCGGCGCCACCGGGAGACGGCCCTCGAATACGCCTTCTTCCTCGACCTGGCGGGCATCGAGGAGTGACAGCATGGCCCGAATAGCGCCAGCGTGACCGGAAGTGTTGCGCAATAATGTCCCGAAGGGCCGCCGGGCGACGGACCGTTCTGGACGCCGCGGGGCGCAGGAGGACGGCGCTTCAGCGTGTTTGCACGCCCTCCGGGTAGCCGCGGCCCCGCCGTTGCGTGGGAACGCCGTGTCGGGAGCGGGGCCGGCTCCCGGAAACCGAGGCCAGGAACGGAGCCCGAGTGCACGAGCTCAGCATCGCATTCGACATCTGCCGCATCACCGAGGAGCACGTGGGCCAGAAGGCCCTCGACCGCGTGCTGGAGGTCGGCGTGGAGGTCGGCGCGAACGCCGGGATCGAGATCGACAGCCTCGAGTTCTGTCTCGAGGCGCTCCTCGGGGCTCCTCCCTTCGGACAGGCCGTTCCGAGAATCGAGCGCCTGGAGGGCGATGAGCTCCGGGTGACCTACGTGGAGGTCGACGATGGCGGTTCGTAGGATCGACGTGAGGGAGAAGGTGATGGCTCGCAACGACGAGCTCGCGGCCGAGGTACGGGATCGTCTGTCCCGGCACGCGACGCCGGCCCTCAACCTGGTCTCCTCCCCGGGCTCCGGAAAGACGAGCCTCCTCGAACGGACCCTCGACGAGCTCGGGGGCCGGGTCCGCATGGCCGTGATCACCGGGGACGTGCAGACGCAGAACGACGCCGACCGCCTCGCCGCCCGGACCGATCGACTGGTCCAGGCGGTCGTCACCGGAGGGGCTTGCCACATGGACGCGCGCCAGGTTTCGACCGCGCTCGAAGAGATCGACCTGGCGGACACCGACCTGGTGTTCGTGGAGAACGTCGGGAACCTGGTCTGTCCGGCCTCGTGGGACCTCGGCGAGAACGCCAAGGTGGTGATCTTCTCGGTCACCGAGGGAGAGGACAAGCCGCTCAAGTACCCGAAGATGTTCCAGCAGTCGGGTGTCTGCGTGATCAACAAGATCGATCTGCTCCCCCACCTGCCGTTCGACATCGAGAAGGCCGAGGAATTCGCCCGCCAGGTGAATCCGTCGCTCCGGTTCTTCCGCACCTCGGCCCTCACGGGCGAGGGCATGGGCGACTGGTACCGCTTCCTGTTGGACCTCACAGGGGCGCAGGAGGGGAAGGGCCGTTGACTCCGGGGGGCTCCCCCCTCGGGTCCTCTCCCGATCCCGGGAGCCCGGGGCGGCGCGCGCCTTCCGAGGCCCTCGAGGCCCGGCGCATTCACGTGCGGGGCGTCGTGCAGGGGGTCGGCTTTCGTCCCTTCGTGCATCGCCTCGCTTCGCGCCACGGCCTGGCGGGTTGGGTACGGAACGAGTCGGGCGCCGTGTTCATCGAGGTGGAGGGGCCGCCCGATGCCCTGAGGCGATTCGTCGAGGGCCTCCGGGACGAGGCACCGGTTCTCGCACGGATCGACGACCTTCAGGAAGAAACGGTCCCTCCGCGCGGGATCGATGGATTCCGGGTCCTCGAGAGCCAGTCCACCGAAGGCCGGCTGCCGGTGTCGCCTGACGTGGCCACCTGCGCGTCCTGCCGCGACGAGCTCTTCGACCCGGCGGACCGCCGGTTCCAGTACCCCTTCATCACCTGCACCGACTGCGGCCCGCGCTACACGGTGATCGAGGACATGCCGTACGATCGCGAGCGGACCTCCATGCGCCGGTTCCCGCAGTGCGCCGCCTGCCTGCGCGAGTACTCGGATCCGAGAGACCGACGATTCCACTCGGAGACCAACAGCTGCCCCGACTGCGGTCCTCGGCTGTGGATCACGGGCCCCGACGGGGAGCCCGTGGCGTCCGGCCCGGCCGCGGTGGCCGAGGCAGGGCGGCGCCTGCTCGAGGGCCAGATCGTGGCCATCCGGGGCCTCGGTGGCTACCACCTGGCCTGCGATGCGACCGATGAGGACGCGGTCCGCCGACTCCGCGAGCGCAAAGCCCGGGAAGCGAAGCCGCTCGCCGTGATGGTGCTGAATCTCGACCGGGCGAGGCAGCTGTGTCGGGTCTCCGGCGCCGAGGCGATGGCACTGGAAGGGGCCGAGCGACCCATCCTCCTGCTTCGTGCCCGTCCCGACACTCCTCTCGCCCCCTCCGTCTCCCCGGGACTGGACGCCGTGGGCGTGATGCTCGCCTATACGCCGCTCCACCTGCTGCTTCTCGAGCGGACCGGGCGCCCTCTCGTGATGACCAGCGGAAACCGGAGCGAGCTTCCGATCTGTACCGACAACGCCGACGCGATCGAGAGGCTCGGTGATGCGGCCGACGCGTTCCTGATGCACGACCGGGACATCGTCGCCCGGTACGATGATTCGGTCGTTCGGGTCGTCGATGGCTCGCCCGTGTTCATACGGCGGGCCCGAGGCTACGCCCCACTCCCGATCCCGGTGCCGGTCGTTCCTCCGCGGCCGCTTCTCGCCGTGGGACCGCATCTGAAGAACACGTTCTGCCTGGCCGGAGACGGGGCGGCGTTCGTGAGCCAGCACATCGGGGACCTCGAGAACGTCGAGACGCTCGACCACTATCGGGAAGCCCTGGTCCGGTTCCGCGCTCTCTTCCACATCGAGCCGGAGGCCGTGGCTCGCGATCTCCATCCGGGCTACCTGTCCTCTCGGATCGCCGAGGAGATGGGGCTGCCGGCAGTGATCGACGTCCAGCACCACCACGCGCACGTGGCGGCCGTGGCCGGCGAGCACGGGATCAGGGAGCCGGTGATCGGCCTCGCCTTCGACGGAACGGGCTACGGGGACGACGGGCACACCTGGGGAGCCGAGATCCTGCTGGCCGACCTGATCGGGTATCGACGACTGGCCCGTCTCCGGTACGCCCCGATGCCCGGCGGAGATCTCGCGGCTCGCTCCCCCTGGAGGGTGGCCGCCGGGTACGCCTCGCTCGATCCCGATCGCGCCGGCGCGTTCGAGAACGCCTTCCATGGAGTCGATCCGGAGACGAGGCGAATCGTCGAGGCTCAAATCGACCGCAACGTGAACGCCCCCCTGGCCTCATCGATGGGCAGGCTGTTCGACGCGGCAGCGGCCATCCTCGGGGTGAGGCGTGAATCGCGGTACGAGGGACAGGCCGCCATGGAGCTCGAAGCGCTGGCGTCCCGGTATCTGGCGAACGTGGAACCGGGAGAGGCGGACGCGGTGGATCGCTTCCTTTCACCCCGCATCCGCTCGAGTCTGCCGGATCTCGACGTCCCGGTGGAAGGCGACGGCGAACTCCGCGTGATGGATCCGATGCCGCTCCTGGCGGGCCTCGGTGATCGCCGGAACGCGGGAGAGGATGCCGGTCGCCTCGCGGCGGCCTTCCACGCCTGCCTGGGCGTCGCGGCGGTGGACCTGACAACCGAGCTCTGCCGCGCTCACGGCGTCGAACGGGTGGCGCTCGGCGGCGGCGTCTTCCAGAACGCACTGCTACTGGCGATCATGAGAGGTGGGCTCGAAGCGCGAGGGCTGGAGGTCTTGCTCCCTCGCAGACTGGGGCCGAACGATGGGGCGATCAGCTACGGCCAGGCGGTCGTGGGCGCGGCCCGACTGGCGGCCGAGCACGGGAGGTAAGCGATGTGTCTAGGGATTCCCGGCCGGGTGGTGGACGTGTACGGGAGCGAGGGTCTCCAGATGGGGACGGTCGACTTCGGAGGAGTGAAGCGCGAGGTGTGCATGGCCTACGTGTCCGGGGAAGTGGACCCCGGGGACTACGTGATCGTGCACGTCGGCTTCGCGATCTCCAGGGTCGATGAGGAGGAGGCGCGCCGCACGTTCAAGCTGCTCGAGGAGCTCAGCGAGTTGGACGAGCTGGAGTGGATGAAGGAGGTCGCCGAGCAGAGTCTGTCCGGGATGGATCGCCCGCCCGGTCCGCCGCCGGACGGTGGAGGGCGGGACGAGATGCGCCGGTCGGAGGGCGGGAGCGCGTGAAGTACCTGAGCGAGTACCGGGATCCGGCAGTGGCCCGCTCGCTGGTCGACAGGATCCGCGCCACGGCGACCCGGCCGCGGGTCCTGATGGAGGTCTGCGGCGGCCAGACCCACACGATCGTGCGGCAGGGCCTCCAGGAGGTGCTGTCGGGAGCGGTCGAGATGATCCACGGTCCCGGGTGTCCCGTGTGCGTGACGCCGCTCGAGCAGATCGACCGGGCCCTTCACCTCGCCTCCAGACCCGAGGTCATCTTCACCTCGTTCGGTGACATGCTGCGAGTTCCGGGCAGCGCCTCCGATCTTCTTCAGGTACGGGCGCAGGGCGGGGAGGTGCGGGTCGTGTATTCGCCTCTCGACGCGCTGGAGATCGCACGGGCGCACCCCGATCGTGAGGTCGTGTTCTTCGCCGTCGGGTTCGAGACGACCGCTCCGGCGAACGCGATGGCCGTCTGGCGGGCGCGGGAGCTGGAGATCCAGAACTTCAGCGTGCTCGTGTCCCACGTGACGGTTCCGCCAGCCATACAGGCCATCCTCGACGCGCCGGACAGCCGGGTGGAGGCCTTTCTGGCCGCCGGTCACGTCTGCACGGTCATGGGCTGGCAGGAGTACGAGCCGCTGGCGGAGAGGTATGGAGTGCCGATCGTGGTCACCGGTTTCGAGCCGGTGGACATCCTCGAGGGCATCTACATGGCCGTGCGGCAGCTCGAAGAAGGTCGGGCCGAGGTCGAGAATCAGTACGCCCGGTCCGTGCGGCGGCAGGGCAACGAACCGGCCCAGGAGCTCGTCTCGAAGGTCTTCCGACTGGTGGATCGGGCGTGGAGAGGGATCGGAGAGATTCCGGCCAGCGGTCTGGGGCTCCGGGAGGAGTTCGAGGCGTGGGATGCGGAGCGGAAGTTCCGGCTCGGCTCGATCCAGGCTACGGAGCCCGAGGAGTGCCGGGCAGGCGATGTTCTGCGCGGGCACATCAAGCCGTTCGAATGCGCCGCCTTCGGCGTCGCCTGCACACCCGAGCGGCCCCTGGGCGCCCCCATGGTTTCCTCCGAGGGCGCCTGTGCCGCGTACTACAACTACGCCCGCTTCCAGTCGCAGGCGGCGGGAGAGCCGGCATGAGCGAGACGCCGGGGCGCGAGGAACGGGACGACGTGTCGGCGACGGGAATGGCCCGGGTGGCGACCTCCGGCCTGACCTGTCCCGTTCCGGCGCCCGCGTCCGAACGCGTGCTCCTCGGGCACGGGTCCGGCGGGAAGCTGAGCGCAGCCCTGCTCCGCGATCGCTTCCTCCCTCGGTTCGGAAACCCGGTGCTCGAGCCACTCGGGGACGCGTCGATCGTCGCCGTGCCGGGAGAAGAGATCGCGGTGTCGACCGACAGCTTCGTGGTCAGTCCGCTCGAGTTTCCCGGCGGGAACATCGGTCACCTGGCGGTCCACGGGACGGTCAACGATCTCGCCATGGCTGGCGCCGAGCCGCGGTATCTCTCCGCCGGCTTCATCCTCGAGGAGGGTCTGCCTCTGGATGTGCTCGACCGGGTGCTCGATGCCATGGAGAGCGCGGCCCGCGAGGCCGGGGTTCTCGTGGTGACCGGTGACACCAAGGTGGTCGAGCGAGGCAAGGCGGACGGGATCTTCATCAACACGACCGGAATCGGAAGCGTCGATCCCGACTTTCGGCCGGATGCGGCGCGAGCGCGGAGCGGGGACATCGTGCTGGTGTCCGGCCCGATCGGTCGTCACGGGGTGGCGATCATGGCCGCGCGGGAGGACCTCCGGTTCGAGGTCGAGGTCCGGAGCGATACCGCGTGTCTGGTTCCATTGGTCTCGGCGCTGCGGGAAGCCTGCGGAGGGGATGTGCACAGCCTGCGGGACCCGACGCGCGGCGGAGTGGCGAGCACGCTGAACGAGATCGCGGGCTCTTCGGGCGTGGGCATCACGCTGGATCAAGGTGCGCTCCCGATCCCCGGACCGGTGGCGGCCGCGTGCGAGATGCTGGGGCTGGACCCGCTGTACGTCGCCAACGAGGGGATCCTCGTCGCCATCGTCGATCCACGAGCTGCCGAGGATGCCCTGACGGCCCTTCGGTCTCACCCGCTGGGAGAGAATGCGGCCCGGATCGGAGAGGTGAACTCGGATCGGCCGGGCCTGGTGACCGTCCGCACGATCCTCGGATCGAGTCGGGTGGTGGACATGCTCCCCGGCGACCAGCTGCCCCGGATCTGCTGATCGCCGGGCCCCGGACCCCGAGGCCCCCTACTCCAGCTCTTCGTGGTCCAGCCGGACCTGCGTCGATCCCAGCACGGTCTGCCCGGCGGCCGCATTCACGTCCACGGCATAGGTGGCCAGCGGGCACTCCAGCTCGTCGAGCCCGGCGAAGCTGAACGTGACCGATATGTCGGCCGTTCCGCCCCCCGGGAGCGGCGGGAGCTGCGTCGGGGAGAAGACGACTTCCAGGCCGGGACAGGTCGAACCGGGCGGTATGCTGAGGGGGAGAGAGCCCGCACCGATGAGGATCGGTCCGATGGAGCCGTTCGAAGCGTTGCGAAGCTCGAGATCCACCTGCCGGGCCAGGCCCACGACGACGGGCGATGCCGGTGTGAACTGGAGGTCCCCGTACTCGGGACCGGTGGGCTCCTCGTCGCCGCAGGCGGCTGCAAGAAGGAGCAGGGCGGCCACGCCTCCCCGGGTCCGTCGCAAAGCTGTCGAATCCATCGCGTTCTCCGTGATCTGCAGGCGGTTCACGCCGCCCCTCTCGTAGCCCCGTACCCGCCGCGACCGTCAAGGTTGCGGACGGAATGCGGTCTGGCAACGCATGTTGACGAATCGACCGATCGAATCCATTTTGACAAGCTTTGCGTCCCACGGGAGACCGTGAGGATCGGATGCCGTCGCCGACCAGTTGGAGTAGAAGATGAAGCCAGGGATTCACCCGGAATACAAGCCGACGCGAATCACGTGCGCGTGCGGCCGCGTGTCCGAGACGTACTCGACGGTGGACGAGCTCCACGTCGAGATCTGTTCACACTGCCACCCGTTCTTCACCGGTCGCCAGAAGCTGGTGGACACGGCGGGGCGTGTCGAGCGGTTCCGCCGCAAGTACGGCGGCAGCGAGGCCGAAGCCGACGAGGCGGTGGCAGAGACGGTGGCCGTGGCCGAGGAGCCGGCAGAGGAGGAGAGCCCGGCCGAGGCGGTCTCCGCCGACGATGGGGACTCGGCCGAGGGCGAGACGACCGAGGAATCGAAGGACTGATCCGCAGGGGCGCCGGGCGCCCCGCGGCTCTCGTCGCCTCACCGCGCCATCATGGCCGACGCCCCGTCCCTCTCCGAGCGCCTCGCCGCCGCTCTGGAGACCTATGGCTCCCTGGCTTCCCAGCTGGCGGACCCGGCGGTCCTCGGCGATCCGACCCGCCTGAAGACGATTGCCCGGCAGCACTCCGACATGACCCCCCTGGCCGAGGCGGCCCGGCGGCACCTCAAGCTTCTCGACGATCTTTCTCAGGCGCGTGAGCTCCTGGAGACCCAGGATGAGGAGCTTGCCGCTCTCGCCCGGGGCGAGGTCTCGACCCTCGAGGAGCAGATCGAGGCCTCCGAGGAACGGATTCGGGAGCTCCTGGTGCCCAGGGACCCTCTGGACGATCGACCGGCCGTGGTCGAGATCCGTGCCGGAACCGGTGGCGACGAGGCCGGCCTGTTCGCGGCGGACCTCTATCGCATGTACTCCCGGTACGCCGACCAGCGGGGCTGGACCGTGGAGGTTCTGTCCTCCAGCGAGGGCACCCTCGGGGGATTGAAGGAGATCATCTTCCTGGTGAGCGGTCGGGACGCCTATGGCTCGCTGCGGTACGAGTCCGGTGTCCACCGTGTGCAGCGCGTTCCGGTGACCGAGAGCTCGGGAAGAATCCACACTTCGGCTGCCAGCGTCGCGGTCCTTCCCGAGGCCGAAGAGGTGGACGTGGAGATCGACCCGGCCGACCTCAAGGTCGACGTGTTTCGCTCTTCCGGGCCGGGAGGCCAGTCCGTGAACACGACCGACTCCGCCGTCCGGATCACGCATGAGCCGACGGGACTCGTGGTGTCGTGTCAGGACGAGAAGTCGCAGCACAAGAACAAGGCGAAGGCCATGAAGGTGCTCCGCAGCCGGCTCCTCGACCGGATCGTGGCCGAGCAGGAGGCGGAGAGGTCGAGAGAGCGCCGGGCGCAGGTCGGGACGGGGGACCGCTCCGCCAAGATCCGCACCTACAACTTTCCGCAGAACCGCGTCACCGACCATCGCATCAACCTCACGACGCACCAGCTGGATTCCATCCTCGGTGGCGAGCTCGACGAGATCGTGGACGCATTGCGTTCAGCCGGTCTCGAGGAGCGCATGCGCTCGGAGGTCACGGGCTGATGCGGCCTTCGGCGCACGGTGCGGCACCCCGGAGACCTCCCGCTCCCACCCGTCGCGAGATCCTCGACGGGCTGGCCGAAGAGCTGTCCGCCGCCGGCGTCGAATCCGGACGTCGCGAAGCAGAGCGCCTCGTCGCCCACGCGTTGGGCGTCACCCGTTCGGAGCTCCTTCTCGATCCGGGCAGGCCGATCGAGGCCGAACAGGCCGGACGGATCGCGAGTCT
>NZ_JBZQEK010000196.1:0-8209 GCF_058719085.1 Candidatus Benthicola sp. | reverse complement strand
GTCGAGCGCATCCTCCAGATCGAGGACCGGCTCGGATTCCTGGACCAATACGTGGGCCGACGCGCACCGGGTGCGGTGCAGGTTCGTCCGCCCGAGGCGCTGCCGCCTCCGCCCTGACGACGGGTCTCAGGCGGGTGGCGCGCAGCGGTCAGGGGCCGCGGGACCGCTTTCCTTCGATCAGGGCCTCTTGGATCGGAATCTTCGGCCCGAGGCTGGCGTAAATCGAGTAGCTGAGGCCGAACAACCCCAGGAATCCAGCCGTGACCGCGGCCTCGATCCACCCCAGCGGGACGCCCTCACCGTGCCACGTGGAGGGGACCACCGCCATGTACTTCTCGAGCCAGAAGCCCAGCAGGATGATCAGCCCGACGAACGACAGGTAGCGCGAGTTCATCTTCGGCACCCGCCAGAGCAGCATGGCGAATGGGATCGCGAATACGAGCGCCATCTGCAGGTAGAGCAGGGGACCGAAGCCATGATCGAGGCGCTGCTCGAAGAAGATCGTCTCGCGCCCCAGGTTCCCGTACCAGATGGGCAGGTACTGCGAGTACCACATGTAGCTCCAGAAGATCACGAAGGCGAACATCAGCTTGCCCAGATCGTGGAACTCGTACTTCCCCCAGACATCGTCCAGGTGGTATCGGCCGCGGTATCTCTGTGCGATCACGGCAACGAGCGCCAGCAGACAGAGCCAGCCGCTCATGAAGAAGAGCGCGCCCCAGATCACGCTGTAAAAGCCCGGCATGAGGGACATGGTCATGTCGAAGCTGAGCAGACTGAACACCAGCACCCAGGCCAGGATGAGCAAGGGCCCGAACCACCCCATGATGCCGCGGGCGCGCTCCGCCTCCTCATCGTCTCCACGCCATCCGCGCGACAGACGCTCCAGGTAGCGCTTCCGCCACCCGGTCTGCTTCTCCGCCGCCAGCCGGGCATCGGGCCGGAGGGAGAGCCGCAGGAAGTAGAAGCTCATGGCGTAGAGCACGAACAGGAGTATGCCGTTCCTCAGGAAGACGCCGTCGTGGGTGAGCCACTCCCGGTTGATGTGTCCCTCGATCGGTTCCATCCACGGGAAGATGTAGTCGGCTCCCCAATACATCCCGATGAACACGATCAGCGAGATCGGAAGGAAGGCCCCGGTTGCCTCCGCGACCCTGCGGAACGGCTTGCCCCAGTGACCCTTGGCGGCCACCAGCACGGCGCCGAAGACGACTCCTGCCTGCGCGAGCGCCGTCCAGAACAGGAAGTTGATCCACACGGCCTGCCAGGCACGCTGCGGAGCCTGTCGGATGGCCACGAGGAAGCCGGCGCCGCCGAGCACGATGGCGACGAGCCACAGGGCCCCCGCCAGGCCGCTGACGCGGCCGGAGACCGTGTTGAGAGCCACGTCCCGGATCTTCTCAGAATCGTGCGAGCTCAAGATATCGTCCATCCGTTCATGCGTACGGTGTTCGTCCGCTCATTCGGCAGCGGGAGCCTCGCGCTGGAGCTTGCGGACGTACTCCACCAGGTACCACCGGTCGTCGTGAGGGACACGGCGGTACGAGGGCATCACGCCTCGTCCGTTCGAGATCATCCCGTATATGTATCCGTCGGACAGATCCATCGCCCGGTCCGACAGCAGGTTCAGCGTCGGGAGCGGCGGCAGCCGGTTCTCGCCCACTACGGGGCCATCGCCGGCGCCGGTCTCGCCATGGCACATCACGCAGAACTGCAGAAAGAGGACTTCGCCCTGCTCCAGCACGTCCGGCGTCGCATCGAGAGGGTTGGTGAGCAGGGTGTCGGCTGCCAGCAGGTCCAGATGCCGGGATGATCCGACCGGGACCGTGCCCTCGACCGGCATCATCGGCTCGACCTCGTACGTTTCCACCGAGGGCTGACGGGTCATGGTCTCGAACCAGGGCACGTATTTCACCTGGTCGTCGCACCCCGACAGGGTCACGCCGAACGTGAGCAGCACGCCGCCGGCCAGGAGCCGCATTCGGGGGCTCATACGCCCACCTCCACCTCGACGGCCCCGGCATCCCGGACCAGCGATTCGACGCCCTTCTGCTCCGCGCCCGCGGCGGCCCGGACGTAGACGCCGAAGCGGTCCACGGAAAAGTCGGTCCGGTACTGGCTCGACAGGCGACCGGGCTTCCGCATGTGGTGCAGCACGCCGAGGAAACCGAACAGCCCGGTGAACAGGATCGTCATCTCGAACATGATCACGAAGTAGGCCGGCCAGGAGAGGATCGGCTTGCCCTGGGTGACCAGGGGATACGCCAGCGCCGTCAGGCCCGTGAGGGCGACGGCCGTCGTGAACCCGGTGATCCCGCCGATCAGCGCCCAGCGGCGCACCGGGCTCGAGACGATCCCCAGCGCCTCCTCCAGCTCCGGAGCCGGGAAGGGCGAGTACACGTCCAGGTCCGAGTGTCCTTCGGACTTCAGGCGTTCGATCGCCGAACGGGTCGCGCCCAGAGTTTCGAACTGGGCCAGAATGCCACTCATGCTCAGTGCCCGTGCTCGTGCTCGTGTGCCAGGTGCTCCTTCACTTCCGCGATGCTGATCGTCGGCAGCGTCTTGGCGAACAGCAGGAACCAGAAGAAGAACCACGCGAAGCTGCCCACCATGATGGTGAGCTCGGTCAGGGACGGCGTGTAGACGTGCCAGGCGCTCGGATCGAACTCGTGCGCCAGAGACGTCACGATGATCACGAACCGCTCGTACCACATCCCGATGTTCACGAACACCGAGATGACGAACAGCGCCTTGAGGCTGTTGCGGGTCCGCTTGAACCAGAGGCTCATCGGCACCACGACGTTACAGAACACCATGATCCAGAACGGACCGGCGTAGAAGCCCGTGGCCCGCCATCGGAAGCTCTCGATCTCGATCGGGTCCGCGGAGAACCAGGCGAGGAAGTACTCCATGCCGTACGCGTACCCCACGATCAGGGACGTCAGCAGCAGGAGCTTGGCCATGTTGTCGAAGTGATACTTCGTGATGTACTTCTCGAGCCCGAAGGCCCAGCGGAGCGGGATGGTGATCGTGATCACCATGGCGATACCCGAGAAAATGGCGCCCGCCACGAAGTAGGGCGCGAAGATCGTCGAGTGCCACCCCGGCACGATCCCCATGGCGAAGTCCCACGACACCACGCTGTGCACGGACAGCACCAGCGGCGTGGCGATGCCCGCCAGGTACAGGTACAGGCGCCGGTAGTGGCTCCAGTCCTTGACCGTGCCCTGCCAGCCCAGCGAAAAGACCCCGTACAGCTTCTTCTTCAGACCGGTGAACTTGTCCCGCAGGATGGCGAGGTCGGGAATCAGCCCGAGGTACCAGAACACCAGGCTGATGGTGAAGTACGTCCCGATCGCGAACATGTCCCAGACCAGCGGCGACCGGAAGTTCGGCCACAGGAGGCGCGTCGACGGGTACGGAACGAGATAGTAGAAGTACCACACCCGACCGAGGTGAATGAGCGGGAACAGCCCCGCCGTCATGACCGCGAAGATGGTCATGGCCTCCGCAGTGCGGTTGATCGTCGTCCGCCAGCCCGACCGGACGAGGTAGAGCACGGCCGAGATCAGGGTGCCGCTGTGGGCGATGCCGACCCAGAACACGAAGGTGACGATGTAGACGCCCCAGTTGACCGGGTTGTTGATCCCGGCCATGCCCATGCCGTTCCGGATCTGGAAGGCCCACGCCACCCCCGCCGCGGCGATGAGCACGCCACAGATCGCCAGCAGCAGCCAGTATCTCTTGTACGGCGTGGAGATCGGCCGGCTGATGTCCTGGTTCGCGTCGGCGAGGCTGGGAAGCCCCTCTCTCGGAACGTCGATCTCAGCTGTTGCCATCAGTGCTCCGGTGCCTCTTCCGCCGTCGTCTCGTCATGTCCCCCGCCGTGCCCGTGCGATCCTTCCGGCAACGCGGCGTGGGTCACGCTCTTCAGGTAGGTCACGGCCGGGCGCGTGTTCAGCTCATCCAGCATGGCGTAGCCGCGGGAGCCCTTGGCCTTTCGCGAGACCCGGCTGGCCGGGTCCTTCAGGTTGCCGAAGGTGATCGCCTGGGTCGGGCACGACTGCATGCAGGCCGTCTGGATCTCTCCGTCCTCGACCAGGCGCCCCTCCGCCTTCGCGTCCAGCTTGGCGCGGTTGATGCGCTGCACGCAGAACGTGCACTTCTCCATCACGCCCTTCGACCGGACCGTCACATCGGGGTTCAGCTGCAGGTTCAGCGGATACGGGAAGTCGTACGTGAACCAGTTGAACCGCCGGACCTTGTAGGGACAGTTGTTCGCGCAGTACCGGGTGCCGACGCAGCGGTTGTACACCTGGCCGTTCAGCCCTTCCGGCGTGTGGTAGGCCGCGTATACCGGGCAGACCGGCTCGCACGGCGCGTCGCCGCACTGCTGGCACAGGGTCGGGAACTGGACCGCCTGGAAGCCGTCTTCCACTTCCTCGTAGTAGCGCATGATCTGCAGCCAGGACATCTCCCGTCCCTGACCGCACAGGTCCTCGCCCACGACCGGAAGGTTGTTCTCCGAGTAACAGGCGGTCACGCACGCGCCGCACCCCGTGCACGCGTTCAGGTCGATGGTCATGCCCCAGCGGTACGGGCTCGCCGGATCGGAGTCATACGCCGCTTCCACCAGGGTGGTGAGATCGATCTCGTGCTCCATGGCGTTGGGCACGTCCGCGATGTTGATGATCTCGGCGATCTCCCGGTCGAGATCCGAGTCGCTGCCCTGCATGATCACGAGCTTGCCGGACCGGCCCGTGGCCGTCAGCGTGGCGGCCGCGCCGGCGTAGGCGAGCGCCCCACTCCGCTCATCGGGCGTCCCGTCGAGCAGGTCCAGGGCGTTGAACCCGCGTCCTGCCGCGGTCCGACCGTAGGCGCTGTGTCCCTGGCCGAGCGGCACCGCGATCGTATCGGGCCGTATGCCACGGTAGACGCAGGCCGGAGCCGTGACGCTGCCCGCCTCCGTTCGCACCTGCACGAGGTCGCCGGTCTCGACTCCGAGCGGCCCGGCCGTCTCCGGGTGGATCTCGACCCAGGCGTTCCAGACGGCCTTGGTGACGGCGTCCGGGAATTCCTGCATCCACGGCCGGTTCGCCCCCCGGCCGTCGTAGAACTGCACCGTCGGGTAGGTCACGAGCGTGAAGTCTTCCGGTGCCGTGAAGGTCCGGAAGGAGTGGTTGGCCGCCGCCGCGGTGAGCGCGGGGGCCGGATTGGCGATCTCGGGGACGGCGAGAGCGACTCCGCCGTCCGACAGGGCCCGGTGCCACCATTCATCGAAGGAAGGCCGGTCCGGGCCCATGCGCCCGTGCAACTCTCGCCACACGTTCTGCAGGTACGTCCGGTAGTCCTCGGCACCCAGCGTGTCGCCTCCACCGGACGCGGCGGCGATCTGAAGCAGGATGTCCTCCCGCTGACGCGTGTCGAACACCGGCTGCATGACCGGCTGCGCCAGGGCCATCCAGTCGCGGCCGAGCAGCCCGTCGCCCCACGACTCGAGCTCGTGATGCGATGGGAGAAGCCAGCCGGCAGCCGCCGCGGTCTCATCTTCGTGGGAGGACAGGCAGATCACGTTCGGGACGTGGCCCAACGCCTCGCCGAACCCGATCGAGCTCGGCAGCGCATACGCCGGGTTCGACCCGGCCACGATCAGCGTGTGAACCTCGCCATCGGTCATGCGGCGGCCCAGATCGGCGATGGCGGCATACGGGAGGTGCCTCGGACGCATCGTCCCGCCGTCGAACCTCACCGTGGTACCGATGGCCCCGGACACGTAGTTGAGAAGGACGACCGCCAGGTGCGCATCCGTCGCCAGCGGACCCTGTCCGTCGATACCGGGGGGCAGAGCGATGGGGGCCCGGGCCGAGGCGAACTGGTCCGCCAGGGCCTCGAGCTTCTCGGCCGCCACACCGGTGGACTCGGCCACCGAATCGAAAGTGAAGGGCGCCAGAAGTCCTTCGACCCTCGCCGCTCGTCCGTCCGCCTTCCGCGCGGCCACCTCTCGCGCCACGGCGAGGGCTACCAGGGTCTCGGTGCCTGAACGGGCCGGAATCCACTCGTCCGACTTGAGACCCGACAGGGAGAGACGCGGCCCGACGAAGGTGAAGCGGGCCTGCACCCCGTGATCCGCGAAGCGACTCGCGGCGAAGCGGGCGCCCATCTCGACCGGGGCGAGCCAGGTACCCAGGAAGTCGGCGCCGAAGCACAGGATGTGATCCGACTCGTTGATCGCGAAGGTGGGAATGGCGTCCACGCCGAACGCGATGCCATTCGCCGTTCTGAGCGCTTCCAGTCCCAGGGGTTCCCATGGCATCCAGGTCGCGCCGACCGCGGCCGCCCATTCCTGGTAGAAGCGGGCAGTAGTTCCGAGCGCCGGCGGTGTGAGCAGCACGGTCGTGCCGCCGGCCACGGCCTCACCGGCCGCCGCGATGGCGTCCTCCCAGGTCCGTTCGGTCAGCCCATCCGCGGTGCGCTGGCGCGGTCCCGGCACTCGATCCGGGTCGTAGAGATCCTGGAGAGACGAATGGGCGAGCGCCGACAGGGCCCCGCCCGTCGGTCGGTCCGGGTTGCCTTCGAGCTTGATGACCCGGCCGTCGCGCACGCTGGCGTGAATGGCCAGCGGCTCCGGCCCCGCACCCGTAAGCAGCGTCGCATACGCGACGTTGGTCCCCGGGATGATTTCTTCCGGCGGGATCAGGTA
The DNA here is from genome assembly GCF_058719085.1 of Candidatus Benthicola sp. Taxonomy (NCBI): domain Bacteria; kingdom Pseudomonadati; phylum Gemmatimonadota; class Gemmatimonadia; order Candidatus Palauibacterales; family Candidatus Palauibacteraceae; genus Candidatus Benthicola; species Candidatus Benthicola sp. Next base: position 1,509 of record NZ_JBZQEK010000196.1, on the reverse strand, counting down.
CGGAATCAGCTTGTCGCCGTTGTCCGGAGGTCCGCACGCCGCGGCCGCCGCGCCGGCGCCCGCCACGCCCATCACCTTGAGGAACTCGCGCCGGCTGGTGCCGTTCACGTCGCGCTTCGCGTCGCCGTCGTTCATTCGGTCGTGGTCCGTGATCATCAGTAGTGGCACGCGAGGCAGTCGATCGGTGCCCGGTTGGCCCCGTACTGCTGGTCGAGCTGCCGGGGATACAGGCCGATCGGCTGTCGCTCATCCGGAGTCGGCGGCACGGGGTACTGTTCGACGAGGAGCCGGTCCGTAGCCACGTCCGTGTCCTCGCCCGGACCCCAGTGGCAGTCGAGGCACCATCCCATCTTGAGAGACGAGTACTGGTAGACCCGGTCCATCTCCTCGACCGGACCGTGGCACTCCTCGCACTCCACCTGGCTGCGGATGTGCGCTCGGTGCGGGAAGTGAACGAAGTCCGGCACCTTGTAGACCCGCTCCCACGGCACCGGCTCTCCCGAGTCGTAGTAACCGCGCAGCCGCTGGATCGGCTCGAGGTTGGCTCCCACGATCCGGTGGCATCCCATGCACAGGTCGACGGCCGGAATCACGGCGATCGCGGATTGGTCCGAGCCCCCGTGGCAGTATTCACACTGCATCAGGAGCTCCTGCGAGTGGAACCGGTGGCTGAACGGGATCGGCTGCTCCGGACCCTCCGTCGCGTTCTCGTGCGCGGCGATTGCCTCATCGGCGGTCTGACCCGTAGGAGTGCGCGGCTTGATCGGGTCGATCTTCCCCGGCTCCTCCTGTGCCGCGGCCATCGCCGGAGACTCCTGGCCCGTCGCGTCCTTCGCGATACTCCCGAAGACGAAGAAGCCAACGGAGAGAACGGCGGCAGCCATCGCGGCGACGGCGAAAAGCCTTTGACGTGAGGTCATGGGTCCTGTCGGTGTTCGAACGATCCTGCAGCGGCGTGCGCGGCCTTCCGCCCGGCGCCCCGCACGGGTCCCCGTCATTGAGCCGGGTCAAGGTATCAGATCTGGGGGGTGACGCAAGACGAGCGGACGGGCCTCAACCGGGCCCCTGGACCCCGATCGGTCGCTCTCTACCTTGACCTCCCGAGACGGCTCCACTACCTTCTTCGGTCTCGCGAGCGGGGGCGTGCGCCCCTCGCTCGCGAGCGCGCGTTCGGGGGGCCTTAGCTCAGCTGGCTAGAGCGCTACGTTGACATCGTAGAGGTCACTGGTTCGAGTCCAGTAGGCCCCATCGATACGGCTGTTTGACAAGCTGTTCCTCGCAGTTTCATGGGGCTGTAGCTCAGTTTGGTTAGAGTGCCGGTCTGTCACACCGGAGGTCGCGGGTTCGAGTCCCGTCAGCCCCGTATCATCCCCAGCAGGGGGCCGTAGCTCAGTCTGGGAGAGCGCTTGAATCGCACTCAAGAGGTCGCGGGTTCGAGTCCCGCCGGCTCCACTCTGCCACCGTAGCTCAGAGGTAGAGCACTCGATTCGTAATCGAGCGGTCGTCGGT
>NZ_JBZQEK010000195.1:0-26764 GCF_058719085.1 Candidatus Benthicola sp. | reverse complement strand
AGCTCGTGCAGGCGGTGAGCCAGAGGAACAGTCCGATCAGCGTCGAAGACATCCAGCGGGTTCTCATCACACGGCACCTCCGGGTCCACGGAGGGGGCATGATGAAGATACACTCTTGAAATCAAGCAGCAGAGGGGGTGGAGCGTACTGCGGAGTGCAGGCTGAATACGGTTTGCGGAGGGGCCGCCGCGAAGTGGGGCAAGGGACGTCGCGGCGCGCAGGCGATTGCCAACTCCGTTGCCAAACGGCACCCGACACCAAGTACGTAAGAGGCGAAGTTGCGATGGTGTGCGATGGGCCCGGCTGGACTCGAACCAGCGACCTTGGGATTATGAGTCCGTCCCGGTAAGTCCTTGGCTACGGCTCCAATCTTCCGATCGGTGCATAACTCCGGCAAGAAACTTGACCGGATCAAGCGAAAGCCAAAGGTCGAGAATCTCCATGGATCCCGGTGAATCCCTTCCTTTGACTACCCTTTGACTACTCCTGAGCCCTACTCCGGTAAGAGTGCCCTGCTGCCTCCTTCAACCTCTGATGGACTATTGCCTGGGGGCAGCTCTCGCTTCGCCAACTTGATCGTACCGAAGCCGGTTATCGTTCCAATGGCGACTGGGTAGATCAACGGCTCCAGGGCATCCCGAAGGAAGAAGGGCTCTCCCGTGGTTAGTTGACTAATGAGGATGAAGACAAGGAACGGAAGTGCCGTCACCAGGCCTGCCCCCAAGGCGAAGCGGCCCGCACCTATGTCCTCCAACTTCTGGTGTCTGAAATTCGCCGCCAGATACACTGAGAACAGTCCACCTAACAGAGCCCCCATTACACCGATTCTGATGGCACCGAGCAAGGCCATCATTGAGAAGACCCAAGAGAGTGGTGTACGCGGGCTAAGGATGGCGTAACCCGCAAACAGGCCGAAGGCAGCTACGAACCAACCGGCACCCCAGACCAGGGCGTTTCCAATAACGCCACGAAGCCGTCTCACTATGGTCTTCACTCAACCTCCACTGGACTTTGGTTGCACGGGTCGGATCCTACTTCCTTCCTCCGGGACCGATGACTAGCAGACCCCCAGAACACGCGTATCGGTCAGCTTCAAAGTGCCGGTCTCCCCATAGCGGAACTCAAACCTATGGGTCGCACAGCCGAGCTGACGTAGTCCCCTTGGCTGGTAGTCTGACGTGTAGAGATAGCTGACTACAACGTAGTATCCATCAGGTGTCTCACTAAGGTCATCGATCGCGACATAGACTCCGTCGTCCTCAACCCACATCCCGCGAGGTTCGCCGCGAAGCTCCCCGTATTCCACCAGGTCTGAGTAGTCCCCCCGGATGACCTCTATCTTCGTCGCCATCGGGCCGCCCCATGCACGCCCGACAGCCGATGAATCCAGCGATACTCCACCGGACTCTGCGACTGTCCGGATTGCCAGCAAATCTAAGTAGATCGGTCCATTCGGAGTCTCGCCTGTCTGTTCTGCAACAGCCCATATCACAGCCGAATGGACTTCGGGGAGAATGCGCTCCAGTGGGGGCGTCTCTTGGGAGGCCTGGATCAGTGCCAGAGTAAGAACAACCTTGAGCGTGCCCATTTGACTACCCTTGGCGCGAAGCTCGACCGCGTAAGTTGTTGGTAGGCAAAGTGGGCCCGGCTGGACTCGAACCAGCGACCTTGGGATTATGAGTCCCCTGCTCTAACCAACTGAGCTACGGGCCCTGAGATTGGCCCCCAGCCCCGGTCCGGGCGGCGGGAGCCGATGCGCAACGACGGAGGTTACGTGCCGGGCGCCCGCTTGAACAGTGTCCGCCTCGAGGAGCCGGTCCGCCGGCCGGAGCGTCGCGTCGAGTCGAACCGCCACACCCCCTGCCGCAGGGGGTCTTACCGCTCGTCGTCCTGGTTTTTTCGCGCCGAGTCCCTGGCCTGCACCACGTCGTCCGCCAGCAAGGCCGGTCCCTCCAGGAAACGACCGCTCTCGCCTGACTTGAAGTGGATGGCCTTCTGCACCCAGACCGCGACGGGCTCGCCGCCACTCTGGGCCGGCTCGAACACCATGGCATCCACCACCTGCTCCGCCGCCCGGTCGAACACGTCGTATCCGCTCGACTTCAGCACTTCGGACGCACCGACCGTACCGTCCCGCCCCACGTAGACCCAGAGGAGGGCCGTCACGTCCAGGCCCGTGTCGCGATACCCCGAGGGATAGGCCCTGCGCATGACGTGGCCGACCTCCTCCTGGTTCTGCAGCACCGGCTCCACGTCGTACGCCACGAACACCGGCCCATCGGCCGGATCCGGGTCCTGGGCCTGCATGGAAGGCGGACCGAACAGGGTGAGCGCCAGCAGTGTCGTCGTGAAGAGGATGACGCCTCGCATGAGAACCTCCGGGTAGAGAGACGAGAACACTCGAGTCCGATCAACTCTCTCGCGTCTACGAAACACAAAGCGGCCGGCAGATGGAAGGGAGTTCGCCGACGCCCGCCCTCCCCCGCTCGCGTGCTCCTCGCCTTGCCCTTCGTGCACACGCGGCGAATCTTGGGAGTTTACCGATTGTCCGGACACTCTTCAGACTTGGGCTCGCCCCGATGCGCATCATCATCGTAGGGGCCGGTGAGGTGGGGACTCACGTCGCCGAGCGACTCGCCAACGAGCGGCACGACGTCGTGGTGGTCGACGTGGACCAGGACCGCCTGGACTACGTGGAGAGCCACATCGACGTAGCGGTCGTCGAAGGCTCTGGCGTCAACGTCAGCGTCCTCGAGGATGCCGGGATCGCGCAGGCCGGCCTGCTGCTGGCCGTCACCAGCGTGGACGAGGTCAACCTCGTCAGCTGCATGTCGGTTCCGGCCCGGAAGGGACTGACGAAGGTCGCCCGCGTATCGAATCCCGATTTCTACCGCGGGGGCGAGGCCCTCCGTCCGTCCCGGTTCGGAGTGGACGTCCTGATCAACCCCGAGCGCGAGCTGGCGCTCGAGACCTTCGGCCTTCTCGAGTCCACGGCGGCCACCGACCTCACGTTGTTCGCGGGCGGGACCGTGCAGCTGATCGGCCTCACGATCCTCGAGGGCGCGCCGGCGGACGGAAGAACGCTCCGTGAGCTGGGCAAGAAGGTGGGCAACCGGTCGGTCCTGGCCGTGGCGATCGATCGCGACGGCGAAACGATCATCCCGAGCGGCGAGACGGTGGTGCGCGCCTTCGACCACGTCTACGCGGTGGCCGCCGAAGACAAGATCGGCGTCACCCTGGAAGTATGCGGATACGCGCAGGAGAAGCTTCGTCGCGTCATGATCTCCGGTCACAGCCGGGAGGCGTTCTACCTGGCGAGGCTTCTGGAGCAGCATGGCGTCGAGGGCACGGTCCTCGTCAGCGACCCGGAGATGGCGCACGAGTTCGCCGTCCGGCTCGAGCGCACGCTGATCCTCCAGGGGGACGCGACCGATGTCGAGCTGCTCGAGTTCGAGGGCGTCGCCGAGACCGACGCGTTCGTCGCCTTCACCGATGAAGACGAGATGAACATCATTTCGTCGCTGGTGGCCCGCGACCTCGGGGTCAAGCAGGTCATCACGCTTCTCAACCGAACGGACTATCTGCCGCTGGCCCGCCGGATCGGCCTGGAGACGGCGGTGAGTCCACGGATCGCGGCGGCGAACGCCATCCTGCAGCACGTCCGTCGCGGCTCGATACGCAACGTGGCCGTGTTCAAGGACGTCGACGCGGAAGTCATCGATTTCGTGGTGGCGGCGGACAACCCTCTGGCGGGAATCCCGATCGAGAGGATCGAGTTCCCCGAAGACGCCATCCTGGCCGCCATAGTGAGGGACGACGACATGCATATTCCGCGGGGATCCGACACGCTCGAACCGGGCGACGAGGCCATCGTGTTCGCGCTGTCCAGCGCCGTTGGCGAGGTGACCCGCTTGTTCCCGTCATGAGCCGCGGCTAGGTCCGGGCTCTTGCGATACCCGATGAGGCTCCATTGAGATACCGGGCGATCCTGCACCTGATCGGGGGGCTGCTGATCGCGTCCGCCCTCGCGATGCTGCCGGCTGCCCTGCTCGGTCTGCGCGAGGGCAATGGTATCGCCTGGATGATCTCGGTGGCCTTTCCGGGCGTCGCCGGGACCCTGCTCTGGCTCTTCACCCCCCGTCATGTCGAGATCAGTCCACGCGACGCCCTGGCCACGGTGGGCCTCGGCTGGGTCACCCTGGTCGTGGCCGGAGCGGTTCCGTTCCTCGTCACCGGGGCCACGAGCTCGATTCCTTGGGCCGTATTCGAATCCGCCTCCGGGTTCACCACCACGGGCGCCACCGTCTTCTCGGTGGTGGAGGAGCTGCCGCCGAGCATCCTGCTGTGGCGGAGCCTCGCCCACTGGATCGGCGGCATGGGCATCATCGTCCTCGGGGTGGCCATTCTGCCGCTCATCGGGGTCGGCGGCGCGCAGCTGTTCTCCGCCGAGGCCCCGGGAATCACCACGGACAAGGTGAAGCCGCGGATGGCGACCACGGCTCGACTCCTGTGGGGCGTCTATCTCTTTCTTACTCTTGTGCTTTTCATTCTTTACCTCACCCTCGGTATGAGCGTCTTCGACGCCATCAACCACGCGATGAGCGCGCTGGCCACCGGCGGGTTCTCGACCCGGACTGCTTCGATCGGCTTTTACTCCCCGGCGATCCAGTGGGTGACCATCCTGTTCATGTTCCTCGCCGGAGTGAACTTCACGCTTCACTACCGGGCCCTCACGGGACACCCGGGCGAGATGTTCCGGAACGCCGAGTGGCAGTGGTATCTGACCTCGTCGCTCGTGATCTCGGCCATGTGCTTCGTGGCCCTCGGGGTCAGCGAAGGGGCATTCACGGGCGAGCTCGTGCGGCGGGCAACGTTCTCGGTCGTCGCCGTTCACAGCACGACCGGGTTCGGGACCTCGGACTTCGCCGCGTGGCCAGCCATCTGTCAGGTGTTGTTGCTCAGCCTCATGTTCGTGGGTGCCATGGGAGGATCCACCGGCGGCGGCTTCAAGATGATCCGGGGAGCCGTGGTGGCGCAGCACGTGATGGGCGAGATTCGAAAGGTGCTGCACCCGAGGGCGGTGATCATCACGCGGGTGGGTGGACGGCCGATCCGCGAAGATCTCGTGTTCAAGGTCCTCGCCTTCCTCGCCATGTACATGGGCACGCACGCCATCGGCACCGCCGTGCTCGCCGCCCTCGGCAGCGATCTGGTGACGGCCCTCAGCGGGTCACTCGCGGCTCTGTCCAGCATCGGGCCGGGCCTGGGAGACGTGGGGCCGGCAGCGCATTACGGACACCTGGGCGGAGCGGAGCTGGTGGTGCTGTCCATTCTCATGCTGCTGGGACGACTGGAGTTCTACACGCTCCTCGTGCTCCTCATTCCGAGCACCTGGACGCGGACTCACCGGACGCCGCGTCCGCCGCGGATGTGGCGGCGACGACTGAGCCGGCGGGCCCGTCACCGGGCGAGGCAGATCGACCCGATGAGCTCGACGCCGGGGAAGTCCTGACATGCGAAGCGTCCAGCGGTGGCTTCACGGACCGGACTCCACACGGGACCCCGGGGGACGCGGGCCCTCGGCTACCCAGTTCTTCGTCGGATCGTTTGCCCTGCTCGTGCTGATCGGGACGATCGGCTTCAAGGTGATTCCCGGTCTGTATACCGGCGCCCCACTCAGCTGGATGGACGCGCTGTTCACGGCCACCAGCGCCGTGTGCGTGACCGGCCTGATCGTCGTCGACACCTCCACCTACTTCACGCCGCTCGGGCAGGCGTGGATCGCGCTGCTCATTCAGCTGGGCGGGATCGGCATCCTCACCCTGGCCACGCTCCTCATCTCCCTGGTGGGCCGGCGGATGTCTCTCGAGCTCGAGAGAGCCGGGGGACGCCGGGGTCTGAGCCGGGCCTATCCGGATCAGCGCTCCGTCCTCGCCGCCGTGGTCAAGCTCACCTTTCTGCTGGAGTTCGTGGGCGCGGTGGTTCTGTGGCTCCTGTGGCGGGGGCGGCTGGGATCGGTCGAGGCGATCTGGCCCGCCATCTTCCACGCGATCTCCGCCTTCTGCAACGCGGGCTTCTCGACGTTCAGCGACAGCCTGATCGGTTTCCAGTCGGCGCCCCTGACCCTGCTGGTGGTCTCTGGATTGATCGTTTTCGGGGGGCTCGGATTCCTCGTGCTGGATGACCTCCGATTCCGTCTTCGCGGCCTTTCCGATCGCCTCACGCTCCACTCGAAGCTGGTCCTGGTGATCACGACCGGCCTGCTGCTGGGTGGCGCCGCCCTGTACCTGTTCTTCGAGACGCATTTCGATCTCAGCCAGATGGGCCTGGGCGACCGGATCGCGAACGCCTGGTTCATGTCGGTCACCGCGAGGACGGCCGGCTTCAACACCGTGGACTACGGCGGAGCGTCGAACGCCTCCATCTTCCTCACCATGGGGCTCATGGTGATCGGCGGATCGCCGGGCTCCACCGCGGGTGGACTCAAGACGACCTCGGTGGCCCTGCTCTTCCTCCTGCTTCGCCACCGGCTGGCGGGCAAGGAGCACACCTCCGTGATGGGACGCACCGTGCCGCACGAAACGCTGGAACGAGCGGCCGGGATCGTGGTGGGCGGTCTCCTCGTCCTCGCCCTGTTCGTGTTCGTGCTGCTGATCGTCGAGCTTCCGGCGCACGGAGAGCTGGACCGCGGGCACTTCCTGAAGCTCATGTTCGAGGCGCACAGCGCCTTCGGTACCGTGGGCCTGTCGCTCGGAGCGACCCCGGATCTCACGGCCGGGGGGCGGCTCCTCGTGTCGCTGCTGATGTTCATCGGGAGGGTCGGGCCGCTGGCGCTCGCCACCAGCATGGTCATGAGAGGCAGCCGCGAGACGGCGAAGATCCGATATGCGAAAGAGAACGTGGTCGTCGGCTGACCGTTCCGTCTACACACCGAGGACGATGTGAGCGACAAGAGACGCAGGTTTCTGGTGATCGGTCTGGGCCACTTCGGCTGGTGGGTCGCGGAGACCCTGTACGCGAGAGGACACGACGTGATCGCGATCGACAGGAACGGCGACCGGGTGGACCGCGCCGCCGACCACGTCACCCTCGGAGTGGTGGGGGACGCGAGCCAGCCGGAGGTTCTTCAGCAGGCGGGCATCGACGGGGTGGAGGCGGCCGTGGTCAGCACGGGCAACGACCTCGCCTCGTCGATCCTCTCCGTGCTGGCCCTCAAGGACGTCGGCATCAAGGAGATCTACGTCAAGGTCACGAGCCGTCGCGCGGCCCGCGCGCTGGAGGCGTTTCACGTCACCGAGACCATCTTCCCGGAGCGCGACTCGGCCGAGCGGCTCGCCCAGCGAATCGGCTCGAAGACGGTCCTCGACTATCTCCCCCTCGCGGAGGGCTATTCGATCCAGGAGATCGCCGTCCCGGACGCGTGGATCGGCCAGTCTCTCGCGGAACTCGACCTTCCATCCCGGGAAGGGATCCAGGTCGTGGCGATCCTCGACGTGCTCACCGACACGTTCAGCGTCGTGCCGGACTCGAAGCGAAAGCTCACCGAATCGGACGTCGCCGTGGTGCTGGGCAAGGACGAGGTGGTGGCGCGCATTCTCGGACGCGCGGTGGAGGGCGACGCGTTCTAGGAAACCCCGGGGTGCCGTATGCGGCCGGGGTTCAGTCGGTCCCGAACAACCGGTCGCCCGCGTCTCCGAGTCCCGGCAGGATGTAGCCCCTTTCGTTCAGCTCCCGATCGAGCGCCGCCGTGTATACGGGGACGTCCGGGTGGTCTTCGAGCATCCGCCGCACGCCCTCCGGGGCGGCCACGATGCACATCATTCGGATGTTCTTCGCCCCCGACTTCTTCAGATAGCTCACCGCCGCGCTGGCCGATCCCCCGGTGGCGAGCATCGGATCGACAACGACGAAGACGCTCGCCTCCAGCGGATGGGGGATCTTGAAGTAGTAGTCGATCGGCTCCAGCGTGTCGTGATCCCGCTGAAGACCGATGTGTCCGACCCGCATGGTGGGAATCAGGTTGAGGACGCCGTCCACCATCCCGAGGCCGGCCCTCAGGATCGGGACCAGGGTGAGCCGCTCGCCCATCACGATGTCGCCGGTCGTCGCCTCCAGCGGCGTCTCGACCCGCACGGTCTCCGTCGGCAGATCGTAGGTGACCTCGTAGGCCAGCAGCATCGCGATCTCGTCCACCAGCTCCTTGAAGATCTTCTTCGGCGTGTCGCGCTTGCGGAGGAGCGTGACCTTGTGCCGGAGCAGCGGGTGGCGGGTGACCATGAGGTTCGGCAGCGCCGGATCCCGGTCGAACATCCCCTCGGCAGCGCTCGCGCTCATCACGCCTCCACGATCAGCATGGGTTGGGAACGATCCTCGATCCGGCCTACGACCGACGCCGCGTAGCCCGCGGATTCCCACTCCGCGGCCAGCTCCGAGGCCTCGTGCTTAGGAACACAGGCGAGCAGCCCGCCCGATGTCTGTGCGTCGCAAAGGAGGATTCTCAGGGCCTCCGGTATTCCGGGCTCGAAGGAGGTCACGGCCTCGATCGAGGCGCGATTCCGCTCCGTGCCGCCCGGGACGAACCCCGACTCCGCCAGCTCGACGGCCTCCGGAAGGTACCTCGGAGTCGACGCGAGCACCCGCGCCGAGACCCCGGATGCGGAACAGATCTCTCTCAGGTGTCCCAGCAGGCCGAAGCCGGTCACGTCCGTGAGCGCGTGCACCTCGTGTCCCTGCAGTAGAAACACGGCATCCCGGTTGAGCTGGCGCATGGACCGGACCGCTGCCCGCACGGTCGGAGCGTCGGCGGCCCCCCGCTTGAGGGCGGTCGTCACCACGCCCGTGCCGAGCGCCTTCCCCAGCACGATGGCGTCGCCGGGCTTCGCGCCCGACTTCCGGTACACGCGCTCCGGCTCCGCGAAACCGATGGCGACGAGTCCGAACTTGGGCTCGTCGTCGTCGATCGAGTGTCCTCCGGCGATCACGATTCCCGCCTCCTCGCACGTCAGCGCCGCGCCTCTGAGGATGCCGGCCACCACCTCACGGGAAAGGGTCGACACCGGCACGGCGAGCACGCTGAGGGCAAATGCGGGCGTGGCGCCCATGGCGTACAGATCGCTGAGGGCGTTGGCGGCGGCGATCGATCCGAAGTCCTCCGGATCGTCCACGATCGGCGTGAAGAAGTCGACGCTCGCCACGAGAAGGCGGCCGTCGCCGAGCGAATACACGGCGGCATCGTCCGGCGACTCGAGCCCGATCAGCAGGTTCTCGTCGTCCGCCGGCGGCAGCACGGACAGAATGTGTCGCAGGTCCTCCGGACCCAGCTTGCAGGCTCAGCCGGCGCCGTGCGAGAACTGGGTCAGGCGGACACGCTCGGAAGCGGGCGTGTTCATGAAGCCAAGCTAGACGCGGCCGGACCTTTGCGGCAACGGCAGGCGCCTGCCAGATTTGTCGGCGGATCATGGGCTTTCTGACCGGGCGCCGATACGAGCAGAAGCGCACCGACATGGTCGACCGGCAGCTCCGGCGGCGCGGAATCTCCGATGCCGGGGTCCTCGAGGCCATGGGGAGCGTGCCGAGGCACGAGTTCGTTCCCCCCTCCCAGCTTCACGCCGCCTACGCGGACTGCGCCCTGCCGATCGGGCACGGCGCCACCATCTCGCAGCCGTACATCGTGGCCGTGATGACCGAGGCCCTCGAGCTGCAAGAGGGTCTCAAGGTCCTCGAGGTGGGGACGGGCTCCGGCTACCAGGCCGCCGTACTGGCCGCGTGCGGAGCCCGGGTGTTCAGCATCGAGAGAATCGCGCCGCTGTACGAGCGCGCCGCGCGGGCGCTCGAATCCACCGGGTTCGGGCAGGTTCGCCTCCGGCTCGGCGACGGAAGCCGTGGATGGCCCGAAGAGGCGCCCTTCGACCGCATCCTGGTCGCGGCCGCAGCGCCCGCCGTGCCCCCTGCGCTCCGCGACCAGCTGGCCGACGGCGGAATCCTCATCGCCCCGGTGGGCGACGACTGGATGCAGAACCTCGTCCGTCACCGGAAGAGGGGGGACCGGTGGGACGTCGAGCCGATGGAAGGCGTTCGCTTCGTGCCGCTCGTCGAGGACGCGGCGCCGGAGGACTGACCGGGACCACCCGAGATCGGCGCTCCCCTACCAGTTCTTCTCCACCTCGGGGTCCCGGGAACGATTCCTCTCCAGCCGCCGGCCCTGCACATCCTGCTCCTGCTGAGCGGCCACCTCGAGCAGATCGAGGGCCTCCGCGGCGGACAGCTCCGGGGTGGAGGGTGCGTTCGTTTGATCGGCATTGGCCGATCCGCCGCCGCCTCCGCCGCCTCCTCCGTCCTGAGGCTCCTCGTTCTGCTCCAGCCACCGGCCCACCAGCTCGAGGTTCCACCGCGCATCTTCGTCGGCCGGATGCTGGGTGAGCACCCAGCGGAAGCCGTCCCACGCCTGTTCGAGGAGAGGTCTGCGATCCTCGAACAGGAGCTCGCCCCCGAGCTCCGGGGGCCTTCCGGCGAGAGCGCGCGCGAGCGCCAGATTGTAGGTGGCGTCCGCCTCCAGGTCCTCATCCTCCGTCTCGAGCGACCTCTGCGTCGGCTCGAGCGCACCTTCCCAGTCCCCGGCAAGGAGAAGGCCGGCGCCGAGGTTAAACCAGTCGAGCGGGCGGCCCGGGTCCTCGGATCGCTCACGGAACTCCGCCAGCCGGTCGGCCGTCACCACGGTCGACGTGTCGATTCGCATGGGAGCGATCGGCGCGGTCGAAGCCTGCTGTCCGGAAGCCCCGCGCACGAGGGCGATCCCGGCGAGCCCGACCAGGAGCCCCAGCGCGGTGGCTGGCAAACCAGCCGCGACGAACCTCATCAGCCCCTCCTCACGAGGTAGCCCTCGATGAAAAGGAGACCGAACGCGGCGAGGAGCAGCAGGCTGGCCTGCCGCCCCGATCCCGGGTCGGGCCGACCTCCTTCCACCTCCAGTCGATCGATCAGCCTCTCGAGTCCTTCGTCATCACCCGGGACCGAGATCCCGCCGGTCATGCGAGCCACCTCGGCGAGCGAGGCCGCGTCGAGTCGGGTGACCACGGGCTCTCCGTTCCTGTCCGCCAGCCAGACGTCGCCATCCACCTGGACCGTGCGCACCGACTCCTCCACCGTCGCGGCTGCATCCCCCCCACCGTCCACCGGTTCCGGAATCGGGACGCGACTCCCCTCGGCCGTGCCCAGCCCGACGGTGAATACCGGCACGCGCATGCGGACCGCCCGGGCGAGCTCCGCGGCGACCGCCTCGCTCTCGGCGGTCGCCTCTCCATCGGTGAGGACCACCAGGATCCGGCGTCCCCGGTCGTTCCCTCCCGCGAGTACGTCGAGGCCCTGCCGGATCCCATCCGCGAGGGACGTGCCCCCCTGCCCCACCAGCGCCGGGTCCAGCGTGTGAACGAACATGAGCGCGGCCTCGCGATCCTCCGTCAGGGGCGAAAGCACGTATCCGCGCCCGGCGAAGTACACGATGCCCAAGCGTCCGGGGAGCCGGAGAACCAGCTCGGCGCCGAGGGCCCGCTGACGCTCGAGCCGGCTGGGCGAGACGTCCGTGGCCCACATGGAGTTCGAGGCGTCGAGCACCAGCACCGTCTGGAGATCGGACTCCTCGGGCACATCCTCGGTGGCCCCACCGACCGTCAGACCGGCCGCGAGCGTCGCGCAGCCCGCGGCCAGGAGAAGAGCGCGCAAGGCACGCTGCCATGGCGAGGGAGCGCCTGTAAGCCTCTCCAGAAGCGAATCATCTCCCAGCGCCTCGCGGTCCAACCGGGTACGGTACGCGGCCAGGCCCCGGAGAACGAGGGCCAGGATGGCGGCGGATGCCGCAGCCAGCCAGGCGGAGACACCGAGCCCGATCACGCGAACACCCTACGGGCCCGGGTGGCCGCGCCCAGGAGCTCGATGGCGAGGGCGACGAGCGCCAGGACGAGCAGCTCGGACCGGACACCGGCCTGCTCGACGAGGCGCACTTCCTCGACCGGCGCCGTCTCCAGCTCATCGATCCGCCGGTAGATCCGGGTGAGGGCCTCGGGGTCCGTCGCTCGGAAGTAGAGTCCGCCGGTGGCTCGAGCGATCCGGTCGAGGAGCTCGTCGTTCACGGTCACTTCCATGTCCGCGTACTGGTATCCGAACCGCGTTCGCCCGATCGGAACCGGGGCCACGCCGTCCCGGCCGACCCCGATCGTGTAGACGCGCATCCCGAGCGCCGCCGCGGCCGCCGCTGCGGCATCCGGCTCGATCTCGCCGCGGTTGTTGTCGCCATCCGTCAGGAGGACCACCACGCGAGAGCCCTCCTCGACCGATCGCAGCCGGTTGATGGCCGTGGCCAGCGCCGTCCCGATCGCCGTGCCGTCCCGCAGCTGACCGACGTCCAGGTTGTCGATCGCCTGGTAGAGAATCCCGTGGTCGAGCGTCCCGGGAACCACGGTGAGCGCCTCACCGGCGAACGCGACCAGTCCGATCCGGTCCCCCTCCCTCCCGGACACGAACCGGCTCACCTCTCGCCTCGCCACGGCGATCCGGTTCTGCGGCCGGAAGTCCTCGGCCAGCATCGAGCTCGAGATGTCGAAGGCGAGCATGATCGTCACCCCCTCCGAGCGTTCCTCGACGGTCTCCACCAGCCGCACGGGGCTGGCGAGGGCCAGGACCGTGAGCACCAGGGCGACCGTCCGCCACGCGGGAGACCACGCCGACCACAGGGTGAGGTGGCGGAGACGGACGGCCGGATTCTCCTCTCCGGTCGGCTCACCGCCCGAAGCCCCGGCCTCGGGCTCCGGGGCGGCGTCGCGGGACTTCTTCCGAGCCAGCTCACCGATCCCCGGGAGCGGCATCCTCACGCGTCGCCGCTGCAGCGCGGCCCAGCCGATCGGGATCAGAACGAGCAGCAGGACGAAGGGCCAGGCCCCGAGAGAGAGCCCGAGCATCAGGCGGCCTCCGATGCGGATTCCGCCTCGACCCAGGCGAGGCAGGCATCCGCATCCCCGAGGGCCGCCGACTCCGCGGCCTCGACGTGCGCGAACCGGACGAGTCCCGCCCGTCCCTGCAGGGTGCGCAGTCCCTCCACGACGTGTGCCCACCGGGCATCCGCCGGCGTCTCATCCACGAACTCCCGCACCGGCCGCTCGGGAGGCCAGCCGCGGCGGGCCGCCAGGAAGGAGCGCAGCACCTCTTCGAGACCGTCGTAGAAGGCGGCCAGATCCACCTCCCCGCTCTCGAGCCGCCGCTTCAGCCGGGCCAGCGCCTGGCGGGCCTCTTCGACCGGGTCCACCGGGAGGACCTCCTCCACCTCATCCGTCCGGCGAAGCCGACTCGCCAGCCACCGGAGCGCCGCCAGGGCGAGCAGCAGGAGGAGCAGCAGCCACCAGGGGAAACGCCACGTGCTGCGCGGCCCCTTCGGCCCTTCCAGGGGCAGGGGGCCTTCCGAAGCGGCCGGCAGCACGGAAACCACCTGAACGGGTGGAGGCGAGATGGCGACCTCCTCTCCGTTCCAGCCGACCGCCACCGGGGGGAAGGCCCAGGAACCGGCCTTCCAGGCCACGAGCCGGTAGCGCGCGCGCCACCGGCCGTCTCCGTCCGGGCTCCAGGCCACCTCCACGGTTCGGAGCTGCTCGATCTCCGGAGAGAGGGTGACGAGCGGCGGGAACTCCACGTTCGCGCTCTCCGGCCCGGCAATCGAGACGCCGAGGGTGAAGGCCTCGCCCACCTGCACGGTGTCGGGGGAGAGAGCGGCCGCTGTCCGGGGCGTGGAGGCGGCCCGGCCCCCGGCGGGCTGACCGACGGCGGCGGCCGGTCCGGAGCCGAGCAGGGCCACCGCCAGTCCCGAGGCGACCGCGGTCCGTCGAACGACCCGACGCATCAGTGCAGCCTCGCGCGAGCCCGCCCGGCGAAGAACGCGGCCAGCTCCGCGGCATAGGAGCGATCGGTAGCCAGGAGGAGTCGGTCAGCGCCGGCCCGGCGGAACACCTCCTCCACCCGCCGCTCCCGTGCCTCTTCCAGACTGGCGAGCTCCCGGCGCGTGGTCGGATCCCCGAGATCCAGGACGCCGTACTCGCCCGTCTCGGGATCCCGCACCTCGACGAGACCGGCCCGCGGGAGCGACCTCTCGCCGGGATCGACCAGGTGCAGCCCGACCACGTCGTGTCGGCGAGAAGCCGCCGTGAGCGACTTCGAATACCCGGTTCCCTGGAAGTCGGACAGGACGAACACCAGCGACCGGGTCTTCAGCGAGCGGACCGCCGTCTGAAGGGCGAGTCCGACGTCCGTGCCGCGTCCCTCGGGCCGATGACTGGCCAGCACGTGCAGCAGTTGCCGCAGCCGACCCCGCCCGCGCCGCGGCGCCAACCAGCGTTCCACCCGGTCGGTGAACAGCAGGAGCCCGACGCGGTCGTTGTTCCGGGCCGCGGCGAGTCCGAGCAGGGCCGCCAGCTCCAGGCTCAAATCCCGCTTCGTCCGCACGCGGGTCCCGAAATCGGTGGAGCCCGACAGGTCGACGGCCAGGAGGACCGTGAGCTCCCGCTCCTCCACGAACTTCTTGATGTAGGGCTTGCCCATGCGGGCGGTCACCTTCCAGTCGATCGCCTGGAAGGGGTCTCCCGGCTGGTAGGCGCGCACCTCGGAGAACTCGATCCCGTGCCCGCGGAACACCGAATCGTAGGCCCCCACGGCGCGGTTCTCCATCAGGCGTCGAGCCCTCAGCTCGAGCCGGCGGACGAGGGCCGGGAGCGCGGCCGCGTCGGGGCTTGCAGTCCGTTCCGGCCTACGGCGCCGGAAGAGACGAAACGGCATCAGGGTACCGGGACCACCGCCAGGAGCCGCTCCAGAACCTGGTCCGGAGTGATCTCTTCGGCCTCCGCCTGGAACGTGAGGACGAGCCGGTGCCGGAGAACGTCCGGGGCGAGAGCGCGCACGTCTTCGGGCACCACGTACGCCCGCCCGGCCAGGAACGCCTGGGCACGCGCGGTGCGGGCGAGGAAGATGGTGGCCCGGGGAGAGGCCCCGTACTCCAGCCAGGCAGCCAGGTCGGCGTCGAGCTCCGCGGCATTCCGGGTCGAGCGGACGAGATCCAGGATGTAGTTCTCGACCCGCTCGTCGAGATAGATCTCGGCCAGCAGGTCGCGGGCCGCGACGATGTGGTCCGCGGTGGCCACCGGCGCGAAGGGCGCCAGATCGTCGGTGATCGTGGTGCGGAGGATCTCGCGCTCTTCCTCCCGCTCCGGGTAGTCCACCCGGATCTTCAGCATGAAGCGGTCGACCTGGGCCTCGGGAAGCGGATACGTGCCCTCGTGCTCGATCGGGTTCTGGGTGGCGAGGACCAGAAACGGCTCGGGGACGGGATGGGTCTCTTCACCGATCGTCACCTGGTGCTCCTGCATGGCCTCGAGCAGGGCGGACTGCACCTTCGCCGGCGCCCGGTTGATCTCGTCGGCCAGGATCAGGTTGGCGAAGATGGGCCCCTTCTTCGGGACGAACTGGCGATGGACCTCGTCCCAGATCAGGGTGCCGATCAGGTCGGCCGGCAACAGGTCAGGTGTGAACTGTATGCGCTGGAAGCTGGTGTGGATGGCATCCGCCAGCGTCCGCACGGCCAGCGTCTTCGCGAGCCCGGGCACGCCTTCGAGAAGCACGTGGCCGCCCGTCAGGAGCCCGATGAGCAGGCGGTCGATCATCCGCTCCTGGCCCACCACGCGCAGACCCACGGCGCCACGGATGTCATTGAGGAAGCGGCTGGCCTCCGTGATCCGCTCCGTCCGGGCGTCGAGCTCGGCTTCCGTGATCCGCTCGCCCGCCCGGTCTTCCGAGTCCCCGGCGGTCGGGTCCGTGGTCTGGATTTCGGTCAATTCCCCGCTGCCTCCCTGTCCGCTCAGCGCTTCATTCGCTCGCCCTCGTCCTCGAACCGGAAGACGTAGGCGGCCAGCGAGCCCGGTCGAATCTCGCCGCTTCTCGCCCGGACGTCGAGGTCCGTGCCCGAACCGTCCCCGGCGTCCGGCACGTCCAGGACGGCCTTCACGTAGCTCCCGAGACGGTCCCGCCATCTACTCCACGACTCGGCCCGGAGGTCCACCCACCCGCGATTGGCCCAGCTGACCTCGGCCGGTCCATCCGGCACCACGCTGACCCTCGGTCCCCTGAGCAGTCGCTCGCCGTCGGGCATCAGGATCGGGATGCCGATGGACAGCACGTCGGAGCGCAGGCGGTCGTCGGCCTCCACGAGAGCCAGCGAGCGAGCGGCCGTGTCCTCGGGATCCAGCTCCGCAGCCGCCCGGACCTCCGTGTACAGTCGGTAGAGGATCTCGGCCTCGAAGAGAAGCTTGCTGAGCCTCGGCGGGCCGAGCATCTCGAACGCGACCGAGCGGACCCGGTGCTGCTGCTCGAGCTGCTCCATGTAGCGCAGCGCCGTCTCCCGCAGCGCCCCGCCACGGTACGTCGGGCCCATCGTGGCCGCGTCCAGCGCACCCACGATGTCGCGACCGGTCGGCCGGCCCCGGATCTCGGCGATGGCGGCGTCCGCGATCTCTTCGGGAGTGATGATCTCCATCAGACCGAGGGCCGAAATGGTCTCGTACTCGCCGAGGCTGAACAACCCGTTCTCGCCGGCATCCAGCCAGACCGACTCCAGCGTTTCTCCGGTGTCCACACAGCGACCCTCCGCCGACCCGGAGAACGCCTCGTCGAGGTCGACGGGAGATCGGCAGTCGAAGCGCGTGATCGGCTTCCCACCCCGCATCACCGGCCCGAACCCGATCCGCTTCCAGGCGACGGCAGCCGTGGGTTTGACTTCCTTCACCACCGGCGCGTCCGGGGTACGCCCCATCAGGAACAACAGCGCCGAGTGCGCCCCCGACACGCTGGATTTCGACAGCAGGGTAGCCGACGGCCTCTCCTCCGAGTGGGTGAACGGCACGTTGAGGCCCATGCCTCCGGTGCCGGACGTCCCGATCTTCAAGTACACCTCGGTCCCCGCCACCCGCATCCCGTGCATCAGGACCTGCACGTGCCGGATCAGCTGGGGCAGGTAGAGCGTCGTGAGGTGCTTTTCGATGTCCGCAACGGTGGGCTTGTCGCCGCTCCACATCAGGTCTCGCAGCCGGCCCGCGGAGGTGAAGAGATCCTGGTAGGCGATCGCCGTCGCCGTGTTGACGCAGTCGATCACCAGCTCCGGCCGGTGCTGCTCGAGGAGCGTGTAGAGCAGGTTTCGCTTGAAGTCCCTCTCTTTCAGGTCCCCGAGGAGGTCGTCGAGAATCTCCGCCCGACCTTCGTCCGTCCCCAGCATCTCGGTCCGCGACTCGTCCCGGCGGCCGGCTCGCAGCAGGATGTCTCCCCACTCCGGCACCAGCTCCACGCCCTCCGCCTCCGGCATCGCGCGCAGCGTCTCGACGCCTTCCTCCGCCTCCGCCCTGCGGAGAGCCGCGATCACCAGCTTTTCGGGCTCGAGGGGCAGCAGCTTGCGGGCGATGGCGATTCCGACGAGGCCGGATCCGCCGAGCATCAGGATGTTTCTTCCCTTTATGTCCATTTCACCCGTTCCTGTTCAGAGCGTGAAGCCGATCGATCTCGCCCGCCTCGAGCGGGCGCCAGCTTCCACGCGGGAGATCGCCCAGCGTCAGCGGGCCGAAGGCGACCCGCTTCAGGGCGTGAATGGTGAGGTCGACCTTCTCCATCATCCTCCTCACCTCCCGGTTCCTGCCTTCCGCCAGCGTCAGCTCGATCACGGCCTCGTCCGGCCCCGGGCCCTGTTTCACATCGACGCGAAGAGCGCGCGCCGGCCCGTCGTCGAGATCGACGCCCTCACGGAGGCGCTGCAGCGCGGCAGCGGTCACCGGGCCGGCGACGGTCACCTCGTACCGGCGCCGCATCTCGTTCCTCGGGTGGAGCAGTCGCTCCGCCACCGCCCCCTCGTTCGTGAGGAGGAGAAGGCCCTCGCTCATGTAGTCGAGCCGTCCGACGTGAAACAGGGACGAGGACCCGTCATCGAGAAGATCGTAGACCGTCGGACGACCTTCGGGGTCGCTGCGGGTACACAGGACACCGGGCGGCTTGTGCAGCATGATCCAGCGCGCCGGCTCCGGTCGCACGAGCACGCCGTCCACTTCGACCCGCACCGAGTCCGGATCCACCTTCGTGCCGAGCTCCGTGACGACGGCGCCGTTCACCGCCACCCGACCTTCCCGGATGAGATCCTCGCTGGCGCGCCGCGAAGCCACCCCGGCCCTGGCGAGGTATTTCTGGAGACGCACTTCCTCGCCCACCTCAGCGATCCTCTCCCCCGGCCTCCTCTCCGGCCGGGGACGCCTGCGGCGCCTCCGAAGCCGCGGCCGTCTCCGTCTCCGCGGTCGTCTCCGTCTCCGCCGCGTCCTCCATCGCCTGCTGGAGCTCGCCCAGGACCACCGGAAGCTCCTCCGGAGACGGCAGGTCCGACAGGTCCTTGAGACCGAAGTGCTCGAGGAACTTGCCAGTGACCCCATAGAGGAGCGGGCGGCCGAGACCCTCCCCGCGCCCCACCACCTCGACGAGCTCCCAGTCGAGCAGCGTCCGCAGCACGGAGCTCGCACTCACCCCTCGCACGTCTTCGATCTCGATCCGGCCGATCGGGCTCCGGTACGCGATAATGGCGAGAGTCTCGAGAGCGGCCGGCGACAGGTGGGGAGCCCGGGGGACCGAGTCGAACCGCTCCAGGTAGGGCGCGTATTCGGGCTTCGTGAGCACCTGGTAGCCATCTCCGAGCTGGTAGACCTGGAAGGCGCGCTCGGACTCCTCGTACACCTGCCGGAGGCTCTGGATGGCGGCCTCGACGCTCTCGACGGACAGGCTCTCGTCCGCCCGCACGATGTCCGCCGGAGTCAGCGGGGTCTGGCTCGCGAACAGCGTGGCCTCGACGATCTGTTCGACCTTCACGACGTGCCCTCCACGGCTTCGGACCCATCCGACCGCGCCGCCCCTTCCTTCTTCTCCTCGGGAAGCAGCCAGATCGAGGCGAACGGCTTGAGCTGCTCGATTCTCAGGACCTGCTGCCGGGCGAGCTCGAGCGCGGCGAGCAGCGCGGCGACGGCGTGCGCCCGGGTGCCCCACGGTCGGAACAGCCGATCGAAGGACACTCGCTTCGCCTTGCCGAGCAGGCGCTTGAGAAGCGAGGTCTTCTCGGCCACGGTGACCGTCCTCGAGGGCGGCCTGACCTCCACCGGCGGCAGCGGCTCGGGGATGCGCGATGCGACCTCGAGGAATTCCTCGAGGCTGAGCTCGAGGGCCACTGGTTCCAGGACCGGGGCCGGACGGCTCTCCACGTATCCCTTGGCGAAGTGACGCCCTCGCTGAGCCTCTGCGCTTTCCAGCACGTGCACGACATCCTGGAAGTGTTCGTACTCGAGAAGCCGGCGAACGAGCTCGGCGCGTGGGTCCTCGTCCCAGTCGGGCTGTGCCGGACGCGGCAGCAGCAGCTGGGCCTTGATGCGCACCAGCGTCGCCGCCATCTCGAGGAACTCCCCGGCTCTCTCGATCGGCATCGCATCGAGGCCCTCGTCGAGGACCTTGATGAACTGCTCGGTGATCCGGGCGATCGGGATGTCGAAGATGTCGATGTCCTGGGAGCGGATCAGGTGCAGAAGCAGGTCGAGCGGGCCTTCGAAGCGCTCCAGGGACACCTGGAACGGCTCGATACCATGCATCGCCGCCTCGCGAACCCGCGCTCGCGTGATCATCTCGAACTCACCACGTACCTTGTTTCATCGCAGGAAACGGTGTATTCTGTGCGGTCTTTGGACCCTTTCAAGCCGTGAACGAACGAAGGAACAGAGCCTTGCCCAACATCAAGAGTGCCAGCAAGAGGCTTCGACAGAACCAGAAGCGGCGGGAGCGCAACCGGACCGTGCGCTCCGAGATCAGGACCCGGACCCGGAACCTCCTCGAGCTCGACTCCGCCGACGAGGCGGAGGAAGCGTACCGGAAGATCGCGTCCGTGCTCGACACCGCCGCCCGGAAAGGCATCGTATCGAAGCAGGCCGCCGCGCGGCGCAAGTCGCGGCTCGCCCGGTACGTCCGCCGGCTGGGCGACTGACGGTCGCGAAGAGCCGCATCGAAGGCAAAGCAGCCCGCGTGCCCCATCGGGACGCGGGCTGTCGGCGTTCAGTGACCCTCCGGTTTCCGGTCGTCTTCCTCGCTCGAGCCTGACTCTCCCTCTTCCTCGTCCAGCATCGCCGACACCGCGTCGAAACTCTCCGTGTCGTCCAGCGACAGGGACTCGAGAAACTCCAGCTCGTCCATGAACTCGGCGGGCTCGGCGGGCTCGGCGACCACGGGGTCCTCCTCCGGCTCCGTGGCCTGCGTCTCTTCCGCTTCGACGAGCACCGACTCGTCCGAGGTCTCATCCTCCTGCTTCTCGACCTCTTCGAAGGCCTCTACCTCCTCGAGCTCTTCGACGAGCTCGATCTCTTCCATCTCCTCGACCTCCTCGATGACGGCCTCCGCTTCCGGCTCTTCATCGAGCGGCTGGGTCATCCACGGCTCGTCCTCCTCCGGCTCCGAGTCGGCGGCGTCCGGCGCGTCCCACTCGGGCTCGGCCGAGATCTCCTCCGGAATCGGGGGCTCGGCTTCCACGACCGTGGCGACCGACGCCACCGTCCCGCCAGAGACACCGCCCGCGAGCTCGCTCAGCACTTTCTGAAGTGATTCGACGGCCGTGCTCTGCTCGTTCAGGCGCGCTTCGAGCTCATCGATCTGGGACTGGTGCTCCGTTCGTCGTCGCTCCCATTCCTCGTCGTCGAACTCTCCCACGGCATGCCGAAGCCGGGTCTCCTCGAGCTCCGCGGAACGGGCATCGTGCTCCGCCGCTACCTCATCGACTCTCGCCGTGCGGTCCGCGAGGGCCGCCTCCAGCTCCGCTCGGTGGCCCTCGAGCTCGCCTTCGACAGCCGACAGACGCCCCGCGTAATCCGCCCGTACCTTCTGCGCGACTTCGGGACGGAACTCGCCGCCGAGATCCTCCAGGCGGGTCATCCATTCCTGGAACGTGGCTCGCTTCTCCAGCAGATCTCGAATCGCATCGGGTATCACGTGTCCACCATCCATCGAGGGCCTCGAAAATGTGGGTTCACGAGCCGGAGGGGTGGCTACCGCCCGGATCGAACGACGCCGGTCTCAACTGCGGGAGAACCGAACCTCTCCACCGACCAGCGTATGATGCACTCGCCCGGTCAACTCCCAGCCGGCGATCGGCGTGTTCCGGCTACGGGACCGGAACTCCGCCGGATCGACGACCCAGCGCTCATCCGGGTCCAGGACGACGATGTCCGCGGGCGAGCCGGGCCGCAACGTGCCGCCATCGATTCGCATGATCCGGGCCGGACGACAGGACATCCGGTCGATCAGGCCGGAGAGACCAAGATGACCCGTCTCGACGAGGGCCCGCATGCAGAGCCCGAAGGCGGTCTCCAGTCCGTTGATCCCGAACGGCGCGTAGTCGAACTCCTGTTCCTTCTCCTCGTAGGTATGCGGAGCGTGGTCGGTGGCGATCACGTCGATGACCCCTTCGACCAGGGCCCGTGTGACGGCCTCGACATCCTCCTCCGTTCGGAGCGGCGGGTTGACCTTGGCTTCCGTGTTGTACCCGCGGCACATCTCGTCCGTCAGGATCAGGTGGTGAGGGGTGACCTCGGAGGTGACCGTGAGCCCCTTCTCCCGGGCCAGCCGCAGCTGCTCGACCGACTGCCGCGCCGAGACGTGGCAGACGTGCAGGTGTCCGCCGGTGAGCTCGGCGAGCTGCACGTCGCGAGCCACCATGCAGGCCTCGGCCGCGTTCGGAAGCCCGCGCAGCCCGAGGGCCGTGGCCACGGCGCCCTCGTTCATCACGCCGCCGGCCAGCGCCCGGTCTTCCGCGTGCTGGAGCACCGGGATCCCGAAGGTCTGCGTGTACTCGAGAAGGCGGCGCATGAGACCCGTGTCCCAGACCGGTGCCCCATCGTCCGAGACGGCCACCGCCCCCGCCTTCACGAGCTCGCCGATCTCGGTCATCCGCTCGCCCTGCTGGCCGATCGAGGCCGCCCCGATCGGCATCACCTGCGTGCCCCGCGCCGCCCGGGCCGCCAGCCGCACGTAGCCGACGGCGGCCGGGTCGTCGATCGGGGGGTCCGTGTTCGGCATCGCCCACACGGTGGTGAAGCCTCCCGCGAGGGCGGCGTGCGAGCCGGTGTGGATCGTCTCCTTGTGCTCCCCTCCGGGCTCGCGGAAATGGACGTGTACGTCGATCAGGCCGGGAGCGACCACCCGGCCCTCCACGTCCAGCACTTCCGCGTCGTCCGGGCCGGCGATGTCCGTGCCGAGCGCCTCCACGCGCCCATCGACCACGAGCAGGTCGGATCGATCGTCGAGATCCTGGGAGGGGTCCACGATCCGTCCGCCGCGCAGCAGCAGGGGTCTCATGAGGCGCTCCCTTCCTTGGCGGCTTCGGCCCCGCCCGGCGCGCCGCCGGCCAGCAGATAGAGGACGGCCATGCGCACGGCTACGCCGTTGGTGACCTGCGGAAGGATCACGGACTGCGGACCGTCGGCCACCGCGGAATCGATCTCCACCCCCCGGTTCATCGGCCCCGGGTGCAGGACGACCGTTTCGCGAGGCGCGCGCTCGAGCCGCGCGCGCGTGACCCCGAACACGCGATTGTACTCGCGCAGGGACGGGATGAAGCCCGTCTTCATGCGCTCGAGCTGAAGCCGAAGCACGTTCAGCGCGTCGGCCCACTCGATCGCCTCTTCGATGTGGTAGAAGGTGCGGACGCCCATCTGCTCGATGCCGTAGGGGATCAGGCTGCGGGGACCGCACACCGCGACCTCCGCTCCGAGCGCAGTCAGGCCGAAGATGTTCGAACGGGCCACCCTCGAATGCACGATGTCTCCCACGATGCACACTCTGAGGCCCTCGATCCGCCCGAACCGGTCGCGCAGCGTGAGCAGGTCCAGCAGGGCCTGCGTGGGGTGCTCGTGCTGGCCATCCCCTCCGTTGATCACGTTGGAGGGAATCCGATCCGCCAGGAAGCGCGCGGCTCCCGACGACGGGTGACGGATGACCACCATGTCGATCCGCATCGCCTCGAGGTTCCGGGCCGTGTCGACCAGCGTTTCGCCCTTCACGACCGAGGAACCCGACGAGCTGATGTTCACCGTGTCGGCTCCGAGGCGCTTTTCGGCGAACTCGAAGGAAATCCGGGTCCGGGTGGAGGGCTCGAAGAAGAGGTTGACGATCGTCTTGCCGCGGAGGACCGGGACCTTCTTGATCGCCCGCTCGCTGATCTCCTTGAAGGGCTCGGCGGTGTCGAGGATCCCGGTCAGGGTCTCGCCCGACATTCCCTCCAGTCCCACCAAGTCCTTACCGAGCTCGAACTCCGGCCTCGCCTGGCTCATTCGCTCTCCGGGGATGCGACGCGGGTGACGGACATTTCCTGATCGAGCTCCGGGACCCGGACCTCCACGCTCTCCCCGTCCCCGACGGCGACGGTGAGCCCGACGTGATCCGCCTGGATGGGCAGCTCCCGGCCGCCCCGGTCCACCAGGACGCAGAGCTCCACCCGCCGTGGTCGGCCGAAGTCCGCCAGCTCGTTGAGCGCGGCGCGGACGGTGCGGCCCGTGTAGAGCACGTCGTCCACCACCACCACGCGAAGATCGTTGATGTCGCCCGGAATCTCGGTCTTTCCGATGACCGGGCGGGGTCCGATCTGGTCGAAGTCGTCCCGGTACAGGGTGATGTCGAGACTGCCGGTCGGGATGTCGCGGCCCGTCTGTCGGGAGACCCGCTTCGCGATCCGGGCGGCGAGCTCGACGCCCCGTCGGTGGATGCCGACGAGCATCAGGTCCTCGACCGCGCCCTCCTCGAGGATCTCTCCAGCGAGCCGCTCCAGCGCCTCTTCGACGCCGCTCTCATCCAGCAGCAGGGTCGTGTTCTCCGGGGTCGACATGCGGGGACGCCTTTCGTGGCGGCTGAGTGCGGACGGCCATGCGAGGGCCGTGCTCGCCGCAGTATACGAGGCCCATGCCGGTGGATCAACGGGCCTGAAACCGGCCTCCGAAAGGCACTTTGCAGCCCTGTTCCGGCTTTACAGCCGTGGGGTGGGCTCTCTAGCTTCGGGTCCGCTCGATGGCACCCGAAAGGGCACCGGACACGGTGTCCGCGCTTCACTCCGAGGAGGACGGAGCATGGTGAGACGCTGGCTGGCGGGCCTGGCCTTCCTGGCGCTGCTCGCGCCCTCCACCGCCCGGGCGCAGGAAGCGGGTGCCGGGGACGCGGCCGACACGGCAAGGGTCACGATCGATGGACCGATGGTCGTCGTGCCCGGGGCGCATTTCGATCTCGCCATCGAGGCCACGGCACGCCAGGCGATGGGCGGGCTGCGGGTGCGAACGGAAGGCGGCCGAGTCCTCGGACGCATCGAAGTGGAGATGGGAGAGGGCGGCCGGTTCGAGTTCGAGGACCTCGCCATCGAGAGCGCGGACGACTTGCCGCTCGTGGTGCTCAGCGGCTGGGGCACCCCGATCGCCACTTTCGAGGCGCGGGTCTTGCCCGGCTGGATCAGCCTCCTCCCTCCCCTGCTCGCCATCGTCATCGCGCTCGCGTTCAAGGAGGTCGTGACCGCGCTCTTCCTCGGCGTGTGGCTCGGCGGGTTCTTCGTGGCGGGCCTGAATCCGATCGCGGGCACGCTGCGGGCCATCGATACCTTCATCACGCCCGCCCTTGCCGACCCGGACCACGCGTCCATCCTCGTGTTCTCCTTCCTGCTCGGCGGCATGGTGGGCGTGATCAGCAAGAGTGGAGGCACCCGTGGGATCGTCGAGGCCGTACGACCGCTGGCCACCACGCCGCGCCGAGCCCAGCTGGCGGCATACCTGAGCGGCCTGGCGATCTTCTTCGACGACTACGCGAACACCCTGATCGTCGGAAACACCATGCGGCCCATCACCGACCGCATGAAGGTGTCGCGTGAGAAGCTGGCCTACATCGTGGACTCGACCGCCGCTCCCGTGGCGGCGATCGTCTTCGTGTCGACCTGGGTCGGGTTCGAGATCTCGCTCATCGGGGACGGCCTCGCGGCAGCCGCCGCCGCGTCGGGAGGCCAGATCGAGCTCGCGGCGCTCTCCGACGCCAACCCGTTCACCGTGTTCCTGCACTCGATCCCGTACCTGTTCTATCCGCTCCTCGCGCTGTTCATGGTCGGCCTGATCGTGTTCCTGCAGCGCGACTTCGGGCCGATGCTGAAGGCGGAGCAGCGCGCCTCCCGGGGAGAGGGCCTGTACCGGGACGGCGCCATGCTGATGACGGACACCGGCTCCGAGGTACTCGAGCCGGCCGAGGGCACGCCGCTGCGCTGGATCAACGCTGCGCTCCCCGTGGTCTCGGTCGTCGGCGTCGTTCTGCTCGGTCTGTTCCTCGAGGGCCGGGCCAACCTCGGAAGGCCGGGCACCCTTTGGGAGGTGTTCGGCGAGGCCAACGCGTTTCACGCTCTGCTGTGGGGCTCGCTCACCGGCGTGCTGGTCGCGATCGCGCTCGCCGTCGGACAGCGGATCCTGAGCGTGCACGACGCGATCCAGGGCCTGGTGGGAGGCATGCGCGCCATGCTGCTGGCCGGTGTGATCCTGATCCTCGCCTGGTCGCTGAGCAACGTGACCGAGGTCCTGGGCACGGCCTACTATTTGAGCCACTTGCTGGAGGGGAACCTCAGGCCCGAGTTCCTACCGGTGCTCGTGTTCCTGACGGCGGCCTCGATCTCGTTCGCAACCGGGACATCCTGGGGCACCATGGCGATCCTGGTGCCGCTGGTGATCCCGCTGGCGGTGGGCATGGGCGGGGCGGCCGGGTTCGACGCGGGGGCGCACTACTCGATCCTCCTGGGCTCGATCAGCTCGGTGCTGGCGGGGGCGATCTTCGGCGACCACTGCTCGCCGATCTCGGACACCACGGTGATGAGCTCGATGGCCACGGCGTGCGACCACGTAGATCACGTTCGAACGCAGCTTCCGTACGCGCTCACCGTGGCGCTGGTGGGGATGGCGGTGGGCGACATCCCCACCGCGTTCGGGATGTCGCCGTTGATCTCGTACGCCCTCGGCGGGGCGATCCTGTTCGCCCTTCTTCGCTTCTACGGGAAGAAGGACTTCGACTCGCCGCAGTGGGCGGGTGAGGGGGCCGGCGCTGACGGGAGCTGATGGAAAGCGCCAGGAACGCCGGAAAAGCCCGGGAGGAGCCGCGGTACGCCCGAATATTCTGCGGACGCGCGGCCCCTTTCCCGCGAACCCCTCCCGGCTTCCTGTCCAACACTCAGCCGGTGCCGTCACTTCGCCGTCACAGGAGATAGAGAGGAAGCTCGACCGGCGCCCGGAACTCGTGGAGACCCGATGACCGAAGATCCTCTGAATGGAGAGCTTCTCGAC
This sequence comes from Candidatus Benthicola sp., assembly GCF_058719085.1. Classification (NCBI taxonomy): domain Bacteria; kingdom Pseudomonadati; phylum Gemmatimonadota; class Gemmatimonadia; order Candidatus Palauibacterales; family Candidatus Palauibacteraceae; genus Candidatus Benthicola; species Candidatus Benthicola sp. Next base: position 338 of record NZ_JBZQEK010000195.1, on the reverse strand, counting down.
ACCGAGGCGATGGCTGCGGAAGCCTACCCGTTATTGAGGGACGCGGTGGGCTCGATACTCAAAGGGAGCGCTGAGGCGCGCGGGGCCTACCAGGCGCTCCTGGCTCGCGGCCTTGCCGAGCAGGAGGCCCGCGAGGAGATCGCCCGCGTACTTCTCGCTACCATGTTTCACATCGGAGCCCAGTCGGAGAGGCTTGCTGAAGCTGGGGGCGGAGCCGGACTGCGGCGCCAGGCGTTCGCCCGGCTTGCCGCGGGCGAGACGGCGAGAGAGATCTTCGAACACCCCGACTGAAGGGCTGCGACCTGTTGTCCCGCGGACCGGCGTTTTCCTCCCACCGT